>JASHSE010000213.1 GCA_030036975.1 Xanthobacteraceae bacterium
GCGCTCTGGCTGCCAAACTGACGAACCCAAACGACAAGCGCGCGCTCGAATTGATGGCAGCCGGTTGGGCGAGGCGGGCCGCCGAACGGCTGCGCAAAATGGAAACCGACGCGGCCGCGTCGCTCGCGCCGCTTGGGCCGCCGCCGCGGGCGTTGTGCAACAGAGCTGTGGAAACGGCGCGACGGCCAGCCGGCAATGTCGATGACGAATTAACCGCCGCGCAGCGGCGGCATCACCAACTGGTCGCTTCGGCATGAGCGCCGGGCGACGTCCGGGCAGTCGCGGAACTGCATTTGTTTGGACAGGCACAGACGAACCTCGCTCAAGCGCTTTCTCGAGCACGCGACGGCAACACCATCGGGTGTCAGCCCGGGATTGGCCTTGACGAAGGCGTCGGCCACCGCGTTTGGCGTAACTTCGAGCGGTTGCGCGAGGTCGCGATATTGCGGGGGAATTTTTACGGCGGCGCGTGCCTTGCGCACCGTGTCGAAATAGGCCCGGGGCGACAGCCCCGAACAGGTGCCGTGTTTGTCCCATTCGTTGAAGACGAGGTGCGGCGCCGGCATCAGATCCAGCATCGAAGCAACCAGGCGATGATCGATCCTTGGCGCCGGCACCTGGCAATTCTCGGGAAAACCTTTTTCGTATTGCGGCCAAAGCCCATGGACCACGAACGCATAGGGCCGGGTGCCGCATTGCGTCCCGACCGAGCGGCCGGCATGGCGCTCCGCCGCGTCGGCACAAAAGGACGGCGACCATGAGAGCGACAGGACATAGAAGTCGAACCGCCCCGGCGTGCCATGTGGAGTATCCTGTGCTGATGCCGGTCCCGCCAAAGCGGCGAGACAGAGCACGACGATTGCTGCAATCGAGGACGTTGCTGACGATCTGGGCATGTTATTTCTTCGCCGCCTCGGCCGGAGCTACCGCATTCGCGGGCACTGGGGCCTGTTGCTGCGCCGCGGTCTTAGCGGCGATCGCCCGTTTGATAAAGGCGACCCAGGGCTGGGCGCGCTTTTCGGCAGTGGCCCGGGCGGTGGCGTCGAGTTTGCTGACGAAAACGTCGAGGCCGATGTCGGTCTCGCCGGCGGCCTTGGCGATCATGTGCCATTTCGCCGCTTCGATCGGGTCGGCCTTGGCGCCCACGCCGTTGGCGAGGATGAGCGCGAGGCGGTCCTGCGCGATCGGGTTGCCCTTGAGCGCGGCCTTGCGGAACAGCTCGGCCGCGAGCTCTTGATTGCGCTCGACGCCGTCGCCGTTGAACAGCGCGATGCCGTATTCGACCTCGGCGTCGGTCTGGTCGCCGAGCGCGGCGAGCGCGAACAGGTGCACCGCCTCCTTCATGTCGCGCGGCACGCCGCGGCCGTCCTTGTAGAGCGTGCCGAGCGCATATTGCGCCTGCGGATTGCCGGCGTCGGCCGCTTGCCGGAGGAGGTCGGCGGCGCGGGCAAAATCGCGCGGAAACAATTCGCCCTCGATGTAGAGCAGCGCGAGATCGTAGGCGGCGATCGCGTGGCCGAGCTTGGCCGCGGCGGCAAGCCACTTGGCGCCCGCCTGGCGGTCGCGCGGGCCGGCGCGGCCTTGGAGTGCGAACATCGCCAGCGCGAACATGGCGTTGTCATCGCCGCGAGCCGCCGCGAGCCGGTACCATTCGGCCGCCTTCTGGTCGTCCTGCGGCACGCCGAGCCCGTTGGCATAAAGTTCGCCAAGGAGCGTCATCGATTTCGGATCGTTCTTGTCGGTGGCGTGCTGGGTGGCGAGCGCAAACGCCGTGAGATAGTAGCCGCGCTGGAACGCGCCGAAGGCGAGATCGGGCTCGGGACCTTTTTGTTGCGCGGGCGGCGCCGCCTGCGCTTGCGCCGGCGCGGCGGCAGCGGCCGGGGCGGGTTTTCTCGCCGGCGCGGGCGTATGCTTGACTGCCACATGGCGCGCGCGCGCCGGCGGCTCTTGGGCGTTGGCGGCGGCCGCGAGGCCGAGGGTCAGGACCACAATTCCGCTCATTCCCGCGAAAGCGGGAATCCAGCGCATAAAAGAGCTGGGTCCCCGCTTTCGCAGGGACGAGCGGAAGGTGACAGCGGGCGCGAGCGGTATCAGCCAGCCGCCAGGCTCGTGGCAGCCGCCGCCAAAATCCGGCCCGCTCCGCCTTGCTCGCTCCATATCCACTCACCAAGCGCGACGAAATCGGCGCCGGCTGCGGCCAGTGGCCGAATCTGATCGGCACTGGCGGCGTAGCCGATGCAGGGCGATTGGAAAAGCTCTGCCCACCAGGCGACCCGCTCCTCTATAGCCGCAAACGGCAGATTTTTGCCGCCGCGATGTTCGCCGCCGCGGCCGCCGCCGCCGCGCCATTCGGGTTCCCCGAACATGACGTAGTCGGCCTCTGTTTCGCCGGCGAGCATGGCATCATGACGACTGCGCAAGCCGCCGGCACCGGCAATGCGGTCTGGCTTCAGCGCCGGCAGGGCCGCGCGGAGCGCTTCGATGCCGGTCAAATGGGCGCCGTCGGCCCCGGCGCGGGCGACGAGTTCCGGCTGGCCCTCGACCAGGAGCGCAATGTCGCGGCGCTGTACCACGGCCGCCACGCTCTTGATGCGGTTGATCAAGGTGCGCTCGTCGGCGTCGTTAAGCCGCAGCAGCACCGCGGCGATATCGGCCGCGGGGAGGGCGCGTTCCAGCGCCGGCACGAACGCCGCGGGGTCGGCGAGCAGCGGGGTGAAGAGGTAGAGGCGGGGCATGTATGATTGCCCTCATCCTGAGGTGCGAGCGAAGCGAGCCTCGAAGGATGAGGCCGAGGCGCCGGGGCCTGCATCCTTCGAGGCTCGGCGCTGCGCGCCGAGCGCCTCAGGATGAGGGGCACTATTATTTCCTTACGCCGCCTTGCGTTCGAGGTCGGCTTTCCATTGGCCGAGCGTGGCGAGACCGTTCATCATGGCGCGGTGGTTGAAGGCGCGTTGTGCCGCGGCGACGTTCTCAGGCTTGCCCGACCAGACGGTCTGCGGCGCGTGCTGCAGCGCGCGGCCGTAGGAGAACGACAGCTGCCAGGGCAGGGGGCCCATCCGGTGCATGGCGTCGAGGTGCGCCGTCGCCGCTTCGTCCGACTGACCGCCGGATAAAAATGCGATGCCTGGCACCGCGGCCGGTACGCTGGCTTTGAGCACGCGCAAGGTTTTCTCCGCCACTTCGTCGACCGACGCGCGCTTTGCCGATTTCCTGCCCGGCACAACCATGTTGGGCTTGAGCACCATGCCTTCGAGCGCGACGCGGTTCAAAAACAGCGTGTGGAAGACCTCTTTGAGCACCCACTGGGTGACTTCGGCGCAGCGGTCGATGTCGTGGCCGCCGTCCATCAGCACTTCAGGCTCGACGATCGGCACGATGGTCTCGTCCTGGCAGAGCGCCGCGTAACGCGCCAGCGCCTGCGCATTGGCGGCGACGGCCGCGTAGCTCGGCATGACGTGACGCTCGCCGATGTCGATCACCGCGCGCCATTTGGCGAACTTGGCGCCCAGTCCGCGGTACTCGATAAGGCGCTCGCGCAGGCCATCCAAACCTTCGGTGATCACTTCGCCCGGACAGAACGGCAGCGGTTTTGTGCCCTTGTCGACCTTGATGCCAGGCAGCGAGCCGGCCTTTTCGATGAGCTTGACCAGCGGCGTGCCGTCTTTGGCGTTCTGCCGGATGGTCTCGTCGTAGAGAATGACGCCGGCAATGTATTTCGACATCGCCTCGGTGGTGCGAAACAGCATCTCGCGGTAGTCGCGCCGGTTGTCCGGCGTCGACGGCACGCCGATGGCGTCGAACCGCTTGCCGATAGTGCCGGTGGATTCGTCGGCCGCCAGGATGCCGCGGCCCGGCGCCGTCATCGCTGCGGCGACTTTGTTGAGTTGCTCAAGATTCATCGCGCCCTCCTGCGTTGTTTCGGCACGCGTCCGTCAGCGCGGTTGATGCGTGAGCGGCGAGCCGCGTCCGTTCTCCCCGGAGGGGAGAAGGACAGGATGAGGGGGATCGGACGCTGAAATCTTTTTGCATCGTCCGAACCCCCTCACCCCCACTCCCTCTCCCCTCCGGGGAGAGGGAGTGATTGTGCCGGCGAGCACCGCTTCAGACCACTCCGCTCAGTCGGCATTCCACACACACTTCTACTCCAACTGCGGGCTATTCGGGAGTCGTTGACACCATGAGCACCGCGACGCCCGGCAGCGTCTTGCCTTCGAGCGATTCCAGAAACGCGCCGCCGGCGGTCGAGACATGGGTGAGGCGGCCCGCGACGCCCGCGACATTGAGCGCCGCCACTGTGTCGCCGCCCCCGGCAAAGCTGATAAGCTTTTTGGCTGCGGTGAGTTCCGCCACCGCTTCGGCAACCGCATTGGTGCCGTCGTCGAATGGCTCAATTTCGAAGGCGCCGAACGGGCCGTTCCACACCAGCGTCTTGGCACGGGCCAGCACCGAGACGACGTGCTCGACACTGCGCGGACCGATGTCGAGGATCATGTCGGCCGGACCGACGGCGTCGACATCGACCACGCGGGTCGGCACGTGCGCGGCGAGTTTTGGCGCCACCACCGCATCGATCGGCAGCACGATCTCGCGTTTGAGCGCCGCGGCCTTGGCGAGAATGCCGCGCGCCTCCGCAATGAGGTCGTTCTCGGTGAGCGATTTGCCGATCGGCTTGCCCTGCGCGGCGAGGAACGTATTGGCCATGCCGCCGCCGATGATCAGCGTCTCGACCTTGCTGAGCAGATGCCCGAGCAATTCGAGCTTGGTGGAAATTTTAGCGCCGCCGACGATCGCCGCGACCGGATGCTCGGGCGTCTCGAAGGCTTTGGCGAGCGCGTCGAGCTCCGCCTTCATGGCGCGCCCCGGATAGGCCGGCAGCTTTCCTTCCGTCACGATGCCGGTGATGGAAGCGTGGGCGCGGTGCGCGGCCGAAAACGCCTCCTCGACAAAAACATCGCCGAGCGCGGCGAGTTTTTGTGCGAAAGTCTTGTCGTTCTTTTCTTCCTCACGATGGAAGCGGGTGTTTTCCAGACACAGAATGTCGCCGTTCTGCATCGCCGCGACCGCTTCTTGCGCCTTGTGACCGACGCAATCCTCGGCGAACGCCACCGGCCGCTTAACGATGCGGGCGACTTCGGCGGCGACTGGGCGCAGCGAGTCTTTCGGATCCGGCCCTTTCGGCCGGTTGAGATGCGACAAGAGGATGACCTTGCCGCCTTTGTCGGCGAGCTCGGTGATGGTTCGTGCCACTTCCTTGATGCGCGTTGAATCAGTGACCTTGCCGTCGGCCATCGGCACGTTGAGATCGACGCGCATGAGCACGCGCTTGCCCGTCACGTCGGCGTCGTCGAGGCTGCGGA
This sequence comes from Xanthobacteraceae bacterium, assembly GCA_030036975.1. Taxonomy (GTDB): domain Bacteria; phylum Pseudomonadota; class Alphaproteobacteria; order Rhizobiales; family Xanthobacteraceae; genus BOG-931. The sequence goes on from JASHSE010000213.1 coordinate 5,358, forward strand.
AGAGGTTCATCGTATGTGAGTGTTCATGTAGGCGAAAATCGCTGCAACCACGATGAGCCAAAAGGAGATTATCCTGATGAGGGAAAGAATGCGTGGCGGACTTTCTATCGTGCAGTGCAGGTAAAAAACTCCCCCGTTGATCTTGATCGAAGCGAACGGGTTCGAGTGATTGGGCTTGGTGACCATGGCAGGTCCCAGACTATGGGTTCCCTCAGTATATACCGAGCATGTCTGTCCTCAGCC
>JASHSE010000214.1 GCA_030036975.1 Xanthobacteraceae bacterium
TCTCGGCGCTGGGCTTATGGATTCCGGACTCGCCGCTTCGCGGCGATCCGGAATGACGAATGAGAATAGCACAAGATCACGCGTCCGGCGTTGTCACGGCTTCTTTGCTTCGGCATAGGGATAGATCATGTTGGCCGACTTGTACTGGTCCGGCCATACGATCACTTCATGGCGCGTGTCCTTGAACTGATCGATCGAGTTGGCGGTGACGTGCTGGAATTGCGTGAACACCACGCGCGATTTGGTCCACTCGCCGTCCTTGCCGAAGCGGATATCGCCGACCACGGTCGAGAAGCCGTGGCTGTGCATGTAGGCGGCAAGCTTGACCTGATCCAGCGTCTTGGCGCCTTCGACCGCCTCGCCGAGAACCTGGCCGGCCGCGTAGGCGAGCGGCGGGAAGGCCCAGCCGAACGGGTCGAGATGCTCGCGCTGCGCGATGGCCCGGTACTTGGCCAGCACCTCCAGCGTGCCGGGGAAGGTGAAGGCCGGCGCCGGCAGGAACACTTCGTTGTTGACGATGCCGTTCATCAGCGGACCGAGCTGCACCTTGATGGGCGTCACCAACAGCCCGATGAACGTGCCGCCGAACATTTTCGGGGTGAGGCCGATCTCGTTGGCGGCGCGCACGATGCCGACGGAATCCGGCGGATAGGCCGCGACGTAAACGATGTCGGGATTGAGCGCCGCCACCGCGTGCATGATCGGCGCGAAGTCCGTGGTCGACGGCGGGTATTTCTGGTCCATGACGGTCTGGAAGCCGCCGATTTTCTTGATCGACTGGCGCGCGCCATCGGCGGCGTTCTGGGCAAACTCGGCGTCGGCGGCGACGATGGCGACCGTCTTCGGCCGCGGTTTTTGTGCGGCGGCGAGCTGGAAGAAGCCTTCGGCAAACGATTTCTTCGGCTCCGGCCCGGTCGGCAGCATCGAGAAATACTGGTCGTAATGGAACTTGCTGTTGGCGGCGTTCGCCAGGATTCCGATGGTGGTCTTCTTGCTCTGCATCAGGATCGGAATCGCCGGCGCCACCATGTTGGTGGCGTAAGGTCCGATCAAGAGGTCGACCTTGTCGACATCGATCAGCTTGGTATAGAGCGCCGGCACGTTGGCCGGATTGCTCTGATCGTCATAAAATACGAACTGCACCGGGCGGCCGAGCAGACCGCCTTTGGCGTTGACGTCGTCGCGCCAGATTTGCAGCCCGGCCAGCACTTGCTTGCCGATCGGCGCCACGCCGCCGGTCAGCGCCATGGTCATGCCGATCCTGATCGGTTCGGCGGCGCTGGCCGCGCTCGGCAAGACCAGCGCGCCGATCAGCAGGAGTACCGACAAACTTGAGCCGTTTCGCGCTCGCCTCGACTTGCACATGCTCGGTGTCCTCCCTGTGCGACGCCCCCTTGCGCCCGTCTGCAGACCGGGCGCTTGAGGATTTTAATTTTCATTCAATCGCGCATCGTCCTTCCTGAACGATGGATGATGCGGCGCTTCATGCGCCGACCTTGACCGGCACGAACTGCGTCGTGAACAAGACCTTGTCGTCGGGAATCTGCTTGAGCAGGCCCATCTGGATGAACGATTTTTTCAAGGTCGCCACTGCCTGCGGGTCGAATGTGCCGTCCGTGGAGAAGCCGGGCATCTGCTCGTCATAGGCGCGCGCGGCGACCGCCGGGCTGACGTCGATCACCTTGGCGGAGATCGCAACCGCCTGATCCTTGTAGGTCTTCATGTAGGCGATGGTTTCGAACCAGCCTTGCAGAAAGGCGCGCACCGTGCCGGGACGCTTGGCGACGAGCTCGTTGCGCGCGAACAGTACGTGGGTGATGAAATGATCGACGAACGGCGTCGCCGTGGTGATGACGCGCCATTCCTTGGCTTCCTCGAGCTTGTAGCCGACTTCGAGCGCGCCGATATAGCCGTCGATCTGATGGGTCTTGATCGCGGCCCGTGCCGGCGGCATGCCGCCGATCGCAACGACATCGATGCCGTCCTTGCCCCAGCCTTTCTTCTCGTTGATGCGCGCGCCGATCCAGGCAGTGAGCGAGCCGACCGTGGTGCAGCCGATCTTCTTGCCCTTGAGATCGTCGACGGTCTTGATCGGCGAGTCGTAGCCGACCATCACCGCCATGTCGCGCGGCGCGCCGTACATCTCGGCGACCGCCTTGGCGGGCACGCCCTTGGCGGCGAATGCCATGCCGGGCCCGGAGCCGATGCCGATATCGACGCTGCCGGCGGTAAGGAGCTGCTGCAGCCTGGCGTCGCCCGAGGAGGCCGAGGCCGCGATAGTGACGTCGTGCTTGGCAAAGATGCCCTCCTGCATGCCGATGTCGAGCGGCGTGAAGGCCCAGGCGAACGGCACCACCTTGGCGACGCGCAAGCTCTCGGCGGCGCGCGCGGGCGCCAGCGCTGCGGACAACGGCAGCACGGCGCCGCAGGCCATCGCCGACATGACGGTTCGACGGGACGGGCGCGTCATCGATTCCTCCAACCGGCAGCACGTACGGCTGAGTTTGACAGACCATTGCAGAAATTCGGTGGCTTTGCCATGCGGCAGGATTGCTGCGTGCTGCGCGCTTGGTCGCCGCCCAGCGAGCGCCGGCGCTGGCGCGACCGCCGGCGCACGCAACCGACAACGGCGCTAAATCTTCAACAGCCGCTTGGCGTTGCCGGCATAGACCTTGGCCTCGTCGGCGGCCGCCAGCCCGATGGTCTTGATCAGTTCGACGCGCTGCTTTTTCAGCACTTTGAGCGGCGGCGCATCGGTGCCGAAGATGAAATGATCGGCGCCGACGGTTTCCACCGCGCAGCGCACAGCCGGCGGATGGTAACAGGTCGATTCCAGATACATCATTTTCAGATAATGGCTCCGGGTCGAACCTGCGGTTGCGTTGACCCGGAACGGTCGGCTCACTACAATCGTTGCATCGTCAGGCCGTTCGGCAGGAGCCCGCCGTGCATATCATCGACTCGCATTTCCATTGGTGGCCGCGGTCGATTTTCGACCGGTTGTGCAAGCGCAGCGCGTATCCGAAGGCGAGCGTCAACAACAAAGGCGGCTACCAGTACATGCGCCGCGCCGGCAGCGGCTGCCATCTCAATTCCTGGGCCGAGTGGTTCGATCTCGACAAGCAGCTCGAATACATGGACAGCCTCGGCCACGCGGTCGACGTGGTGTGCTCGATCGGCCCGTTCTCGGTCGCGTTCTCCGACATGCCGCTCGCCGAAGGCCGCGATTACGCGCTGATGTGGAACGAGGAGATGGCCGGCGCGCAGAAGAAATATCCCGGCCGGCTGTGGGCGAGCGCGGCGGTGCCGCTGCAGGACACGCGCGCGGCGATCGAAGTGGTGGACGACGCCGTCAACCGCCTCGGCCTGATGGGCGTCAACCTGCCGGGCAGCGTCGGCGCGGACGCACGCATCGATGCCGAGCGGCTCGAGCCGTTCTATGCGCATTGCGAAAAGCTCGGCCTGCCGCTGTTCCTGCATCCGACCGACGTCATCTTCCAGGACATGCTCGACGGCTATGACGGCGCGCTGCATTTGAGCCTCGGCCGCGTCATCGAGGTCAGCGTCGCGGCGATGCGGCTCATCCTGTCGGGACTGATGGAGCGGCATCCGCGGCTGAAAGTCGTGATGTCGCACACCGGCGGCACGCTGCCCTATCAGGCCGGCCGCATGGACAAGAACTCCAAGGCGGCGCAACTGCCGCGGCCGGTGCAGGACTACATGCGGCGCATGTACACCGATACGGTGTCGCCGCACGCGGCCGGCATCAAGTTCGCCATCGATTATTACGGCATCGATCACGTCATGTACGGCACCGATTATCCGTGCTGGGACCCGGCGCCGTGCCTGAAGCTGATCGACGACATTCCGCTTTCCGCCGCCGACAAGCAGAAGCTGTTTTACGACAACGCGCGGCGCATTCTCAATCTCGCCCTGCAACCGAAACCGGTCCGTGAGCCAGTGCTGGCGTAACCGCTCACCGGCGGCAAACGGGCACTGCCAACCGCGCACCAGCGGCTTTTAACCGCCGGCGGACATCCGGGGCATCCGCCTAAGCGTCGCGAGCGCCGCGCCCAAATAGCATCTCCGCGCCAGTTGCTACCATCTGTTGTAGACGCTACTGTGTGCCCCGATGGGGGAAATCACGTCAGTCGCGCCGGGTCTCATCAAACGGTTTGCTGCGCGCCAGACGTCGGGCCGGGTTTTCCCTGAACGCTGGCTGGTGACGGAGCGTCGCCCGTCTTGTGGCGCGGATTTCGGGGGATAAGGCAATGGCCAATCAACTGTCGTCAATCAAGCACATCGTCCATCTGATGTTGGAGAACAGATCGTTCGATCAGATGCTGGGCTTCTTGTATGAAGCCAGCGGCAACCGGTCGCCGACCGGCCAGCCGTTCGAAGGTCTGAGTGGCAACGAGTCCAACCCGGACGATGCCGGGCGCGAGATAACAGTCTACAAAATCGACCGCAATTCGCAGCATCCGTATCTGATGCCCGGCGCTGACCCGGGAGAAGGTTTCTACAACACGAATTATCAGTTGTTTTCGACCGATGATCCCGCGCCGAACGCAACGCCCACGAACCGAGGCTTCATCGTCAACTTCCAGGCGGCGGTCGCTTCCGATCTGTCCAAGCACTACAAGGATACTCTTCCCGGGACCGCGCCCTCGGAAATCATGGGTATGTACAGCCCCGAAATGCTGCCGATCATGTCGGGATTGGCCAAGGGGTTCGCCGTCTGCGACCAGTGGTTTTCATCGGCACCGACGCAGACGATTCCGAACCGAGCCTTTGCCGCCGCGGCGACGTCGCAGGGTCACCTCGACAACCATGTTAAGGTATTTACCTGCCCCAGCATCTACGGACGCATGTCGGACAAAAATGTCGATTGGGGCATTTACGGCTACAATCGCGATCCGCTCACGCGGCTGGACTACACCGACACGCAAGACGCCGACGAGCATCACTTCGGCCACTTCCGAGACTTTCAATCCCGAGCCAGAGCAGGAACGCTGCCGGCTTATAGTTTTCTCGAACCGAGCTTTGGCTCAAACGGCAACAGCCAACATCCAAACTACGATGTGTCGTTGGGCGAGCAACTCATGCACGACGTCTATTATGCGGTGCGCAACAGTCCGAACTGGAACGACACCGTGCTTATCATCAATTATGACGAGCATGGCGGCAATTACGACCACGTGCCGCCGCCCTCCGGCGCCGCGCAGCCGGATAATTCGGTCGGGGAGTTCGGCTTCGATTTCAGGCGGTTCGGGGTTCGCATTCCGGCGTTGTTGATTTCGCCACGGATCGCCGCCGGTACCGTCTTTCGCGCCAAGCGTGGTGTGATCGACCACACGTCTGTGCTGAAAACGCTCGAACTGCGCTGGGGCCTTGCGCCGCTCACCGCGCGCGACAAGGCCGCAGCTGATCTCGGCGACGTGCTGACCCTTGCGCAGCCGCGTCAGGACGACCCGCTAGTCGGGGTCGAGATACCGCGCGCGGACTCGCCGCACCCCAATCAATCGCAGCCCTCGGTGATCGAGAAGCTTCATGCCAGCAAGGTGTCGCTGCTTCCGCTACGCAACGATCAAGGAAGCTATGATCGTCACGTGCCGCCCGATCTATCATCTAGTGCGCAGATTGGCGACTACATCCAAACGCGTACCGCAGCATGGACCCAGCATCTGGCGCGTCGGCAACAACGGCGCGCGGCGCGCAAGCGACCAAGGCCGGCGCCGGTCCGCAAGAGCGGCCGAAAGCGCAGGGCGACGCGCCGCTCGCCTCGTCGTGGCTAGGAGTGCGCCGGCACGCGCGTCGCTTGAGCTGAAGTTTATCAGCTGCTCTGCGAGACGCGTTATTGCTTCGGCGCAAAGCGCTCGTCGATCGATTCCCATTTGTCGTAGCCGACGAGTTTTTTGTAGTCCTCGAAATCCATGCCGTCGTTGCGGCGGGCGAATTTCCCGGACTTCATGTCGAGGAGCACGGTCTCGACCGCCTTGGCGGCGTGCATCAAGGTGTCGAGGCCGAGTACCGCGCAGTGAAAGCCGAGCCCGGCGAGCTCGTCCATCGCCAGGATCGGCGTGTGGCCGCCCAGCAGCGGATTGCAGATTTGCGGCACGTCGAAGGCGCGGCCGATGCGCATTAATTCGTCGATCGAGCGCGGCGCCTCGATGAAAATGCCGTCGGCGCCGGCGCGGATGAAACGCTCGGCGCGCCGCATCGCCTCGTCGAGACCGTAGACGGCACGGGCGTCGGTGCGCGCCAGAATCCAGGTCTCCGGGTTGAGCCGCTCGGCGCACGCCGCTTTGATCTTGGCCTCGGCCAGTTCGACCGGCACCACCTTCTTGCCGACCATGTGGCCGCAGCGCTTCGGCCATTGCTGGTCCTCGATCAGGATGGCGCTCACGCCCATGCGCTCGTAGGTCTGCACCGTGTGCACGACGTTCTTGACGTCGCCATAGCCGTCGTCGCCGTCGACGAACACCGGCAGGTCGCAGGCCGACATGATGTCGCGCACCGCCGCGGCGATTTCGCCGAAGCCCTTGAGCCCGATGTCGGGCACGCCGTAGCGCGCGCCGACCGCCGGGAAACCGCCGATGAAATAGGTTTCGAAGCCGATCTTCTGAATGAGCCGGGCGCTGAGCGCATCATGGGCACCAGGCACGACCAGGAAGCGCTTCTCGGCGGCGGCTTTGTTGATGATCTGGCGGAAACTCGAAGGCATGGAATGCTCCTGCCCGGATGAGCGGAGCGACATCCGGCAGCGTCAGGAGAGCAGGAAAAGAGGATGATCGTCAAACGTGCTGAAACCGTTCGCAGCGATCCGGCAAGCGTAGATTGGGCAAAGGCGCGCAGCGCCGTGCCCATGTACGATCGCTTCGAAGAAACCGCGTGGACTTCGCTTCGCTCAGCCCAATCTACAAACGGAGCGGCTTTATTTTGCCGGCTTCACGCCGCGCGCTGCCGCAGCATACCG
>JASHSE010000215.1 GCA_030036975.1 Xanthobacteraceae bacterium
GTGAAGTGGAATCCAGGAACGTCCAAGGCGCTGATCCCGGATCAACGCGAAAATTTCTTATACTTGATGCGCTCCGGCAGGACCGTGTCGGTGCCGAGGCGCCGCATCTTGTCCTTCTCGTAATCGGCGAAATTGCCCTCGAACCATTCGACGTGGCTGTCGCCCTCGAAGGCGAGGATGTGGGTGGCGACGCGGTCGAGGAACCAGCGGTCGTGGCTGATCAGCACGGCGCAGCCGGCGAAATCCTCCAGCGCTTCCTCGAGCGCGCGCAAGGTGTCGACGTCGAGATCGTTGGTCGGCTCGTCGAGCAGGAGCACGTTGGCGCCGGATTTGAGCATCTTGGCGAGATGCACGCGATTGCGCTCGCCGCCGGACAGCTGCCCGACTTTCTTCTGCTGGTCGGCGCCGCGGAAATTGAACGCGGCGCAATAGGCGCGCGAATTGACCTCGCGCTTGCCGAGCGCGAGCTGATCGAGGCCGCCGGAAATTTCCTCCCACACGGTCTTGCTGCCGTCGAGCGAGTCGCGCGACTGATCGACATAGCCGAGATGCACGGATTCGCCGATGGTGATGGCGCCGCTGTCCGGCTTGTCCTGGCCGGTGATCATGCGGAACAGCGTCGTCTTGCCGGCGCCGTTCGCGCCGATGACGCCGACGATGCCGCCGGGCGGCAGCTGAAAAGTGAGGTCGTCGATCAACAGGTTGTTGCCGAAGCCTTTGCGCAAGCGCTCGAAGTCGATGACGTTCTGGCCGAGCCGTTCGGCGACCGGAATGACGATCTGTGCGGACTGCGCCTGCTTCTCGCCGGCCTTTTTGAGCAGCTCCTCATAGCGCTCGTAACGCGCCTTCGACTTGGCCTGCCGCGCCCGCGGCGAGGCGGTGATCCATTCCTGCTCGCGGGCGAGCGAGCGCTGGCGCGCCTCATCCTCGCGGCCTTCCTGCTCGAGCCGCTTCTGCTTCTGCGCCAGCCAGGACGAGTAATTGCCCTGGTAGGGAATGCCGTGGCCGCGGTCGAGCTCGAGAATCCAGCCGGTGACGTTGTCGAGGAAGTAGCGGTCGTGGGTGACGATGAGGATGGCGCCCGGATAGTCGCGCAGGTGGCCTTCGAGCCACAGCACCGATTCGGCGTCGAGATGGTTGGTCGGCTCGTCGAGCAGCAGCAGATCGGGTTGCTCCAGGAGCAGCCGGCACAGCGCGACGCGGCGGCGCTCGCCGCCCGACAATTTCGCCACCTCGGCATAGTCGGGCGGGCAGCGCAGCGCATCCATGGCCAGATCGACCTTGGAGTCGAGATCCCACAGGCCCTTGGCCTCGATCTGGTCCTGCAGCTTGGTCATCTCGTCGGCGGTCTCGTCGGAGTAATTGGCAGCCAACTCGTTGTAGCGGTCGATGATCGCCTGCTGCACCGCGACCCCGTCCATGACGTTGTCGCGCACGGACTTTTGCGCATCGAGCTGCGGCTCCTGCGGCAGGTAGCCGACGCGGGCGCCCTCGGCCGCCCAGGCCTCGCCGGAAAACTCGGTATCGAGCCCGGCCATGATGCGGAGCAGCGTCGACTTGCCGGCGCCATTGACGCCGAGCACGCCGATCTTGGCGTCCGGATAGAACGAGAGGTTGATGTTCTCCAAGACCTTGCGGTTGCCCGGATAAGCCTTGGACAGACCTTGCATATGGTAGATGAACTGACGCGCCATGTTCCGATCCAGCTTGGCCGCCGCCGCCCGCCGCCATCCGCCGCCGCTTATGGCCGACATATTCGGCTCGCGCTGACCGCAAGGCCCAGCTTTTTGGGGAAATCCGGCGCTGATGTAACGATGCTTGGCGCCCTCGGCAAGGACTTAAGGAGCGGATTTGCCTCGCCATCCTCACCCTGAGGCGCTCGGCGCGCAGCGCCGAGCCTCGAAGGGTGAAGGCCGAGGCGTTGGGGCCTACATCCTTCGAGGGCCGCTTCGCGGCCGCCTCAGGATGAGGTGAATAAAGTAAGAGTTCCTCAAGCCTGATCCCTGCTTTCGTTCCCAGACTGCCTAAATCGCACCAAATTTTAGTGGTTTGTCCCCGATAATTGTTATCAAACAGCCGTTTGAAAATGCCCAACCGGGCGTTTGAAAACGGCCGGCGCCGCCCCCGGCATGAGCCGATCGGACGGCGTGAATGACGGGAGCGACGACCCGGAGGGCCCAGCCGAACGGCAACGGGAGCGTTCCCATGTGGCGAAATCTGGCGAAAACGATCCGCGACCTGCAGCGAAGCATGGCGGCCGGCGGCGCCGCGTACCGCCCCGATCTGCACTACATGCGCGGACCCGGCCCGAAATGGCACGCCAAGTACGGCCACCTCGCCCCGAAGCCGGGACAGTCAGCGCCGTCGCCCGCTTCGAGGCTGCGCGACCTCAGCGAACGCCGCGCGTAACCACTCACAGTCATTCCGGGGCGCCGCGCAGCGGCGAACCCGGAATCCATAACCACGAGCGGTGCAAGAACTCGCTCCGACAGGGGTTATGGATTCCCGGCTCCTCGGCCCGGGAATGACGAAAAGAAGTATGCGGCGCCCCGGAATGACGACAAGAAGCTGCGCCGCGCCCCGGCTTAAACCCCACCGCTTGTCTTCCCCCGCCCGTTGTGAGACGGCTTGACGCGCCGCATCAGCGCGCATCAGGTGGAGTGATGAAGTCATGCCGGTTCGCTGCGCAATTCTCGACGATTATCAGAACGTTTTCCTCAAGCTCGCCGATTGGTCGGCGCTCACGGGCAAAGTCGACCTGCAGGTTTTCAACGCGCATCTCGGAGCCGCCGACAAGGTCATCGCGGCGCTGGCCGACTTCGAGATCGTCGTCGCCATGCGCGAGCGCACGGCGTTTCCGCGCGCGGTGATCGAGGCACTGCCGAAGCTGAAACTTCTGATCACGACCGGGCTGCGCAACGCCTCGATCGACGTCGCGGCCGCCAGAGCGCGCGGCGTCACGGTGTGCGGCACAGGCTCGTTCGGCAACCCGACCTCCGGCATCGCCATCGCGCTGATGCTCGAACTGACGCGCCACATCGGCTACGAGAACGCGCGGCTGCACTCCGGCGCGGTTTGGCAAAGCACGATCGGTCCCGACCTCGAAGGCCTCACGCTCGGCGTGCTCGGCCTCGGCAAGCTCGGCACCCGCACCGCCGGCGTCGCCAAGGCGTTCGGCATGAAGGTGATCGCCTGGAGCCAGAATCTCACGGCAGAGAAATGCCGCGAGGTCGGCGTCGGTTATGTCGGCAAGGACGACCTGTTCCGGCAATCCGACTTCATCACCATCCATGTGGTGCTGTCGCCGCGCTCGCGCGGACTGGTGACCGCCAAAGAACTCGGCCTGATGAAGCCGTCGGCCTATCTGATCAACACCTCGCGCGGCCCGATCGTCGAAGAGGCGGCGCTGCTCGCGGCGCTGCGCGAGAAGAAAATTGCCGGCGCTGGCCTCGACGTGTTCGATGTCGAGCCGCTGCCGCTCGACCATCCCTTACGCAAAATGGACAACGTCGTGATCACGCCGCATCTCGGTTACGTCTCCGAGCAGAATTATCGCGCCTATTTCGCCGGCGTAGTCGAGGATATTTCCACGTTCTTGGACGGCAAGCCGGTGCGGGTGATCACTTAGGGGCGAATGGCGAAATAGCGAATAGAAGCTTTCTTCTATTCGCTATTCGCTATTCGCGATGGAGGAGCCTCCATGAGCGCCGACACGCTCATCGATTTTTACTGCCACATCTCGCCGGTACGCTTTCTCGATGAGATGAACAAGATCGCGCCGAAGCTTGGTAATATCGCGGCGCGGCTGTGCAACGTGCGCAAGATCCACGATCTCGACGCGCGATTTCGCGAAATGGACGCGTTCGGCGATTACCGCCAAGTGGTGTCGCTGCCCAATCCGCCGATCGAGGATTTCACCACGCCCGGCCAGGGGCTGGCGCTCGCTCGCATCGCCAATGACGCCATGGCCGAGCTCACCCAAAAACATCCCGATCGCTTCGCCGGCTTTGTCGCGGCGCTGGCGCTGACCGACGTGATGGGCTCGGTCGAGGAGGCGCGGCGCGCCATAAAAGATCTCGGCGCCGCCGGCGTGCAGATTTTCACCCCGCTCGCCGGCCGGCCGCTCGACGAGCCGGCCTTCGAGCCGCTGTTCGCCGCCATGGCGCAGCTCGACCGGCCGATCTGGCTGCATCCGGCGCGCACCGCCGCCATGCCGGATTACGCCGCCGAGCAGAAATCGCGCTTCGAAATGTGGTGGTGCTTCGGCTGGCCCTACGACACTTCGGTCGCCATGGTGCGGCTCGCGTTGTCTGGCCTGTTCGATCGCTATCCCGGCCTGAAAATCGTCACCCACCATCTCGGCGGCATGATCCCGTATTATGACGGCCGCATCGGCCCCGGGCTCGACGTGCTCGGCAGCCGCACGTCGGACGAGGATTACTCGAAAATCCTGCCGTCGTTGCGGCGGCCGCATCTCGACTACATGCACGACTTTTACGCCGACACCGCGATGTTCGGCGGCGGCGTGCACGCGCTGCGCTGCGGCTGCGAATTTTTTGGCGCCGACAAGGTGGTGTTCGCAACCGACACCCCGCTCGGCCCGATCGAGCCGGCGATCGACGCGCTCAAACAACTCGACATTTCCGCCGCCGACCGCCGTAAGATTTTTGCCGGCAATGCGGAACGGCTGCTGAAGAAAAATTGAGCTGGCGCGATACGGGCGCCCGCCTCGAGCCTTTACACCGGCAGTCGATGACATCGACTCGGCGTGAAAGCGCCGAAACACGCCTAAACACGGGCTTTCGCGAACGCCGGCGTGTGACGTTTTACCCGTTGCCATGCTGATGGCGCATGACCATAATGTTCCCCGCGAATGGGTGGCGTAACATTGGTCGAGCATCGCGCCGATGAGCGATGAAGTCAGCGCCCTTGCAGTCAGCCGCCAGCGCTGCGCGGCTAAGGTTCCATTCGCGCTGCACGCACCAGCCCACGCATCGCTTCAGCTGCGGCCACCGCGCCGCATCGCCGGCACGCGCTCAGGCGCCGCAGCAACGACATTATCATAACCCTATCAACACAGGAGATGTGCGATGGGATCGGGAGGAAATAAACAAACACGCTCCGTTACACGGCGAAGCTTCCTTAAAGCATCGGGCGCCGTGGGCGGCGCCGCCGGATTGGCACCGGTGCTTTCGGCGCCGTTCGTGTCACGCGCGTTGGCCGACAACAAATCGCTGTCGATCGTGCAGTGGAGCCACTTCGTTCCCGCCTACGACACGTGGTTTGATAAATTCGCCAAGGACTGGGGCGACAAGAACAAGATCGCGGTCACGGTCGACCACGTCCCGGTGCAGGACGTGCCCGCACGCGCGGCCGCGGAGGCCTCGGCGCAATCGGGACACGACCTTTTCGGGTTCAACGGCTCCGGCGGCGCGCACCTCTACCGCAAGTTCTTTATCAACCTCGCCGATCTCGTGAAAGAGACCGAGAAAAAATACGGCCAGGTCACCGTCATCGGCAAGCAGCTCGGCTACAACGCGGACGACGGATCCTGGTCGGCCTTCCCCGATTTCTACATCAACTTCCCGGGCATGTATCAGAAGAGCCTGTGGGACGAGATCGGGATGAAGCCGGACACCTGGGACAATATGCGCATCGGCGGTGCCAAGCTGAAGGCGAAAGGCCACCCCGTCGGCCATTCGCTCGGCCACAGCAACGACCCGAGTACGATCTGGCGCGGCCTGTTGTGGAGCTACGGCGCTTCTATTCAGGACGAGACCGGCAAGAAAGTTGTCCTCAACAGCAAGGAAGCGGTTGAGGCGGCCAAGTTCTGTGCGGCGCTGTATAAGGAAGCGATGACGCCGGAGGTCCTGTCCTGGAACGAT
>JASHSE010000216.1 GCA_030036975.1 Xanthobacteraceae bacterium
CAGCGCCCGCAACAAATCCTTGGCGTGCAGCACGCCGATGATATTGTCGGGCGAGCCGCGCCACAGCGGCAGCCGCGTCACCGCCGCGGCGAGCGCCGCGTCGACGATGTCGCGCGCCTGCTCGTCGGCGTCGAGCATCACCATCTTGGTGCGATGGACCATCACGTCGGAGACCGTCAGCTCGCGCAGGTCGAGCACGCCGCCCATCATGTCACGGTCGAGCTTTTCGACGATGCCGGCGCGATGCAGAAGATCGACCGCACCGCGCAGCTCTTCGCGCGGCGAGAGGATCGACTGCAGCCTGCCGACCGGCATGCCGACGGTGCGCAGAATGAGCCGCACCAGCCATTCGACCGCGACCAGAATCGGCAGGAACAGGCGCACCATGCTGGCGATCGGCTGCGCCACGGCGAGCGCCATGCGATCGGGCGTATTGAAGGCGGCCGTCTTCGGCAGCACCTCGGCGACGACGAAGATCAGCACCGTCATGATCAGCGTGGCATAGAGGATCGCGGCTTTGCCGAATAACGTCAGCAGGAGCCCGGTCGCGAGCGTCGAGGCGGCCGTATTGCTGAGGTTGTTGCCCAAGAGGATGGCGCCGAGCAGGCGCTCGCGGGTCGCCAACAGCCGGTTGACGATGCCGGCGTCGCGGCTGCCCTGCCGTTCCAGCCGCAGCATGGCGGCGCGCGACGATGCGGTCAGCGCCGTTTCGCTCGCCGAGAAGAAGGCGGAGAGCAACAGACAGATCGCGATCGCCGCGATGGTGAGCCAATCCAAAAGCGTCATCGCAAAATCATCGCTCGGCAAGCCGCTCGGTCAAAAACCCGCGCACCTCGGCGGCATCGACCCCGGTCTCGACGAACGCCGAGCCGATGCCGCGCGCGAGGATAAAGGTAAGCTGTCCGCGCCTTATTTTCTTGTCCTGACCGATCAGATCCATGAGGCGATCGATCGTCGGGGGCGTGCCCGGAATATCTTTGATTTTGGTCGGCAATCCGACCGTCGCCAGATGGCGGACAACGCGCGCCGCCTCGGCTTTCGCCAGCAAACCCTGCCGCGTCGCCGAGAATTCGAACGCCAGCGCCATGCCGATAGCGATGGCCTCGCCATGCAACAGCCGGTCGGAAAAGCCGCAAGCCGCTTCGAGCGCGTGCCCGAACGTGTGGCCGAGATTGAGGAGCGCCCGGTCGCCGGTCTCGCGCTCGTCGCGCGCGACGATGGCCGCCTTGGCGCGGCAACTCACCGCGATCGCGTGATCGCGGGCGGCGCCGCCTTCGAATATTTCGCGCCAGTTGGCTTCGAGCCAGGCAAAAAAGCCGGCATCGCCAAGGAGGCCGTATTTGACTACTTCGGCGTAACCGGCGCGGAATTCGCGCGCCGGCAGCGTGTCGAGCAGTGCGGTGTCGGCGACCACCAGGATCGGCTGATGGAAGGCGCCGAGCAGATTCTTGCCGTGGTGGGAATCGATTGCGGTCTTGCCGCCGACCGAGGAATCGACCTGCGCCAGCAGCGTGGTCGGCACCTGGACGTAGTCCAGGCCGCGGCGCACCACGGCCGCCACAAAGCCGGCGAGATCGCCGATCACGCCGCCGCCGAGCGCCACGATCAGGTCGCCGCGTTCGATGCGCGCGCCGATGATCGCTTCGCAGAGTTGTTCGAAGACAGCGAAGCTCTTCGAGCCTTCGCCCGGGTGGACGACGATGCTGCCGTATTTGATGCCGGCGCTCTCCAGCGCCGCCGTCGCGGCCGGCAGAACGTGGCGGGCCACGTTGGTGTCGGTGACGATGAAGGTGCCGGCGCCGGGTCGCAGCGTGGCGATGAGTTCGCCGAGCGAACCGATCAGGCCACGCCGGATCACAATGGCGTAGCTGCGCGCGCCGAGCTTGACCTCGACCATGGCCGGATCGCTGGCGGTCACCACGTTCATGCGCCGTCCTGCCGCGGCGGCCCGGCCGCGACGTTCAAGAAAGCAGCAATCGCCGCGATGATTTCGGCGACGATGGCGTCGTGCGGCACTTCGCGCGATTGCACGGTGAGATCGGCCAGCGCATAGGTCGGCTCGCGCAAGGCGATGAGCTGGCGCAGCGTCTCGGCGGGATCGTCGGTTTGCAGCATCGGCCGCTCGTTCCTGCGCTTGGCGATGCGCCGCATCAGAACGTCGAACTCCGCCGAGAGCCAGATCGAGACGCCCTTGCTTTTGATGGTTGCGCGCGCCCCCTCGTTCATGAAGGCGCCGCCGCCGGTGGCCAAGACCTGCGGCCCGGCTTCGAGCAGCCGCACGATCACCCGCGCCTCGCCGCTACGGAAATCGGCTTCGCCGTGGCGGGCGAAAATGTCGGAAATGCTCATGCCGGCCGCCTTCTCGATCTCGGCGTCGGCATCGACGAACGGGATGCCCAGACGGGCGGCGAGCCGCCGCCCGATCGAGGATTTTCCCACCCCCATCATGCCGACCAGGACCACCGAGCGGCGGTCGAGCGCGGCCCGGATCGCGTCCACCGGCATAGCCGCATTGGCGTCATTTTGTAAGGCAATATCAGTCATATGCACTTTCGTCCGCGGCCTCGCCCGGCGCCTCCGGCGGCGGAGCCCTTGTCAGACCCGGTCGGACATGATCGTACTCGGTCCGCTGCGCCGGCACCAATAGGATGAGCCCGGGGCGTTGTTGCGATGCCGAGCCTGTTGCGCCTACTCACCGTGCTGGCGATTTTGTGCGCCCTTGTCTATGCCGGTCTCTATTCGTTAGCGAATTTCGTGCAACCCAAGCCGCGTGAGATCAGCGTCACCATCTCGCCGACCAAGTTCTTCAAGAACCAATGAGGACGGCGCCAAGGCCGAAACCAAGGCTGCCCTGGTCGGTGCCGCCGCCCGAGGCCGGCTGCCGCCAGCGCGCCATTCTGACGAGCGGCTGATTGACCTTTTCCTCGATATGCTGGCGGCCGAACGCGGCGCGGTGGCCAACACGCTCTCGGCCTACCGCCGCGACCTCGTCGATTTCACCGCGCATCTCGCCGGCGGGCGCCGCGCCATTGCCAATGCGGGCACCGAACAGCTTCGCCGCTATCTCGGCGGCTTGGCGCGGCGCGGCTTGAGCGCCGCCACCGTTGCGCGCCGGCTGTCGGCGATCCGCCAGCTTTATCGCTTTCTCTACGCCGAGGCGCACCGCCGCGACGATCCGGCCGCCGTGCTCGAAGGGCCGAAGCGCTCCCGGCCGCTGCCGAAGACGCTGTCGATCGCCGAAGTCGATCGTTTGTTGCGCACCGCCGCAATGTCCGAGCCCGGCGCGCCGTTGCCGCGGCGGCTGCGCGCGGCGCGGCTCGCCTGCCTGCTCGAGACGCTATACGCCACCGGCGTGCGCGTGTCCGAACTAGTGGCGCTGCCGGTCGCCGCGGCGCGCCGCGACGCGCGCGTCATCGTGGTGCGCGGCAAGGGCAACAAGGAACGCCTGGTGCCGCTCAACGACGCGGCCAAGCGCTCGATGCAGACTTATCTGGCGCTGCTTGCCGAAGCCGGACGCGACGCGCAATCCGCGCAACCCAAATGGCTGTTTCCGTCGTTCGGCGACAGCGGGCATCTGACCCGACAGCACTTCGCGCGCGACCTCAAGGCGCTCGCCGCTACCGCCGGCCTGCGCGCCGAGCAGATAAGCCCGCACGTTCTGCGCCACGCCTTCGCCAGCCACTTGTTGCACAACGGCGCCGACCTGCGCGTGGTGCAGACGCTGCTCGGCCACGCCGACATTTCGACCACGCAGATCTACACCCACGTGCTGGAGGAGCGTCTGAAGAGCCTGGTGCGCGACCTGCACCCGCTGGCGGACGGGCGTGACATTCAGGGCTGATGCAATAAGTTGGCCTGATGCGCTCGTATCTCGATTTCGAAAAGCCGGTGGCCGAACTGGAGGCCAAGGTTGAGGAACTGCGCGCGCTGCAGGAAGAGGGCGATGCCATCGCCATCGGCGAGGAGATCGGGCGCATCGAGGCTAAGGCGGCGGCGGCGCTCGAAGAACTCTACGGGGAACTCACGCCCTGGCAGAAGACGCAGGTCGCGCGCCATCCGCAGCGGCCGCATTGTGTCGATTACATCGCAGCTTTGATCGCAGACTTCACGCCGCTCGCCGGCGACCGCAAGCATGGCGAGGATGCGGCCATTGTCGGCGGCTTCGGCCGGTTCCAGGGCGAAAGCGTGTGCATCATCGGCCACGAGAAAGGCTCCGACACCGAGAGCCGGCTCCAACACAATTTCGGCATGGCGCGGCCGGAAGGCTATCGCAAGGCGGCCCGTTTGATGGGGATGGCCGACCGCTTCGACATTCCGGTGATTGCGCTGATCGACACTGCAGGCGCCTATCCGGGCATCGGCGCCGAGGAGCGCGGCCAGGCCGAGGCGATCGCCCGCTCGACCGAAGCGTGCCTCGAAATCGGCGTGCCGAACGTCGCCGTCATCATCGGCGAGGGCGGCTCGGGCGGCGCCGTCGCCATCGCCACCGCGAACCGCGTGATCATGCTCGAACACGCCATCTACAGCGTGATCTCGCCGGAGGGCGCGGCCTCGATCCTGTGGCGCGACACCGCGCGCGCCCAGGATGCCGCCGCAGCGATGAAGATCACGGCGGAGGATTTGTTGCGTCTTGGCGTCATCGACACGATCGTGCCGGAGCCGGTCGGGGGAGCGCATCGCGAGCCCGCTGCCGCCATTGCGACGACCGGCGAGGCGATCGCCGCCGCACTCGCCGAATTGCACGCGCTCGACCGGGCCACCATCGTGCGGCTGCGGCGGGAAAAATTCACCGCGATCGGTCGGACGCTGGCCTGAGATTCGACGCTGCTCTGGTCGAGTCGGACGGCGCGGTGCGCTTGCCACGCGAGCGCCACGAATTTGCCGGGATCGGTCCACTGCGGTGGCGCGCGACCGTTGCCGCAATCGTTGCTAGGACGTTGGAATCGCCGGGCAAATTTGTCGAAAGTTTACCGTTCGTTATGAACCCTAGCGCCACCCTGCGCGGCATCCGTCCGTCTTGCGAAAGCCACCCCTAAGGGCTAACCATTGGACCAGAGATGGCATGGGGATGGTCCATCCGTCGGGGAGTATCGCATTGAACCGCGACCAACTGGTTCGCGCGCCGCGTTACTGGCGCGCGTTGATG
Organism: Xanthobacteraceae bacterium; assembly: GCA_030036975.1. Lineage (GTDB taxonomy): Bacteria > Pseudomonadota > Alphaproteobacteria > Rhizobiales > Xanthobacteraceae > BOG-931. The sequence goes on from JASHSE010000216.1 coordinate 5,147, forward strand.
ATGTTGGCGGTTCTCGCCGGGGCCTTGGCGCTTGGCGGCTGTTTCGGCGAGGAAGGTTACGACCTGCCGACGCGGGCGATGAAGGAGTTGTCGCCGCAAATGCTGGCGGAGCTCCAGGCCAAGAACATGCCGAAGGACTCGCCGATCCTCGTCCGCATCTTCAAGGAAGAGTCGGAGCTCGAAGTCTGGAAGCAGGACACCAGCGGCCGCTATGCGCTCCTTAAAGTCTATCCGATCTGCCGCTGGTCGGGCGACCTCGGGCCGAAGGTCAAGGAAGGCGATCGCCAGGCGCCCGAAGGCTTTTATCCGATCTCGCCCGGCCTGATGAATCCCAATTCCAACTACTACCTCGCCATCAATACCGGCTTTCCCAACGCCTACGACCGGGCCAACAACCGGCACGGCGCCTTCCTGATGATCCACGGCGATTGCTCGTCGCGCGGCTGCTACGCGATGACCGACGAGGAGATCGGCGAGATCTATGCGCTGGCGCGCGAAGCGTTTCTCGGCGGCCAGAAAGAGTTTCAGATCCAGGCCTATCCGTTCCGCATGACGCCGGCCAATCTGGCGCGTCACCGCAACAATCCGAACATGCCGTTCTGGCAGATGATCAAAGAGGGCTACGACCACTTCGAAGTGTCGCATCTCGAGCCCAAGGTCGACGTCTGCGACCGGCATTACGTGTTCGATGCCGTGCCGCCGGGCAACTCGACCAAGCCGCTGAACTTCACGCCGACCGGCCGCTGTCCGCAATATGAAACCGATCCGACGATCGCCCAGGCCGCGCAGGAGAAGCAGCGCCACGACGACTACGTGTTCGCGCAATTGGTGAAAGACAATGTGCCGATGGCGCCGCTCAATACCGGCACCGATGGCGGCATGAACCGCGTGTTCATCGCCAAGCTCGATAATCCGACCTACACCTACGACAACGAGGGCCACCTGCACGTGCCGCCGCAGCAGCCCGGGCGGCTGCCGCCGGCCATTTCGCCGCCGCCCGGCTCCGAGAGCGACACCACCGCCGCGATCGCCGAGCCGCCGCCGCCGCCCGGCGGCGGCTTGCAGAATTTGTTCGGCAGCCTGTTCGCATCGCGGCACGATGCCGAGCCGCCGGCGGCGAATGCGCCGGCTCCGGTGCAGACGGCCAATGCCGGCGCGATCGCGCCAAGGCCGCATTCCGCGGTCCATGAAGGTCCGGCCGCTGCCGCGGGCTTGCGGCCGAAATCCAATGAGCCGGCCAAATCCGAGCCGACCAGGCCGGAGCCTCAGGTCGTGCAAACCGCAAAGCCGACGCCGCCGCAGCAACAGGCGACCGCGTTCGCACCGCCGGCCGACAGCAGCGGCCTGATCAGCGGCGCCCAGCCCGTGGTGCCGGCCGGCAGCTTCGACAGCCGCTGGGCGGTCCAGTAGGCAGTAATCAGATGCACGCGCGCATATGATTACTGATCACTGATCACTGATACGACTACCCACCACGATCTTCCGCGACAGCTCTGCCGCGGCCTCATTGCTGCAGCACTTCGAACGGCACGACGATTTGCAGACGGCAGAGGAACGTGGGTTCGCTGTGCTAATCTCTTTGTGCAGTGATTCTCCCATCTCGATTCCGTGAGATCAGAGGAACGCATCGAATATGATGACGGCGCCCGTTCTCACTCCGCATGGGTTGCTGATCCTCAGGCAAACGGAGGAGGCGCTGGCGTTGGAGCCCGAGTGGGGCTGCCGGCTAGAGACCGCGTTTGCACGAGGACCCGGGCATGGGCTGTTGTGCCTGGGCGTCGACGAAATTGGGACAGCCTTGCCGCCCGTCTTGTCGTATTGGCGCGAGTTTGGAGCGCGCTACGTGACAGCGCTGTGCGCTCTTCCTGGAATCGGCGAGGGCGGCGCCAAGCAGGCTGTGCCGACCCCCACTGCCGGCGAGTTGGACAAGATGGCCGCGGCCGCTCCGCCCATGACCGGCGCGGAATACTTGAGCGCGGCCGTCCTGACCGGCCTCTGGCGCGACATGGATGCGGCTTTCGATGCGGAATTGGCGAAAGCCAAGGTGTCGGTGCAGGAGTTCCTTAAATCCCGCCATCCGGCCTGGAACCTGGTCGGGCGTGTCCATTTCAATCTCGCCGAGAACAGGAAAGACGAGGACGCTCCGTTCGCCTTCCTGGCGACCTATACGACCCGGCTTTCGGCCGAAGCGAAGGCGCAACATCTCCCGCTCGGCAAGGCCTTGCAGGAATATGCCGGCGCGAAAAATCGCGAACGCTTGTTATCGCTTCTGTTGCCCGTCCAACGCGCCGCCGAGCAATGCGGTTGGCTGAAAACCATGGTCGTTGGCGGCGAAATCTTTCACCCGCTGCGCTGGAGCCCGCAACAAGCTCTGCAATTACTGAAGGACGCGCCAGCCCTGGAGGGTGCCGGGGTCGTCGTGCGCATGCCGGCCAACTGGCACATGAACCGGCCGGCACGTCCCCAGGTGAAGGCGACAGTCGGCGGCAAGGCTCCGGCGCAACTTGGCCTGGATGCGCTGCTTGACTTTCACATGGAGGTGACGCTTGACGGCGAAAAGCTGACGCGGGCCGAGATCAAACGCCTGCTGGCGCAATCCGATGGACTCGCTTTTATCCGCGGCAAGTGGATCGAAATCGATCATGACCGTTTGAGCCGGACGCTCGAGCGGTTCGAGGCGGTCGAACGCCAGGCCGCTGCCGACGGTCTGTCGTTCGGCGAGGCCATGCGTCTTCTGGCGGGAGCTGGAATTTCCGGAGAGGCAGCCTCCACCCAAGGCGACATTGATTGGGGCCAGACCGTCGCCGGACCTTGGCTCGCACAGACGCTGGCCGAATTGCGTCAGCCGGACGGTCTCTCGCGTGTCGATCCCGGGCGATCGCTCCGCGGCACATTGCGGGCCTATCAGCAGGCGGGCGTGCATTGGCTTCATCTGCTGACCCGCCTCGGACTTGGCGCGTGCCTCGCCGACGACATGGGACTCGGCAAGACGATCCAGGTCTTGTCGCTGCTGCTGGTGTTGAAAGAGCAAGACGCCAGCAAACGCAAGTCGTCACTTCTGGTGGCTCCGGCCTCCCTGCTGGCCAATTGGGCGGCGGAAATTTCCCGGTTCGCGCCGAGCCTGAGAACCGAGCTGATTCATCCATCGGCGGAAAAGCCGACCATGACCGATGCCGCCGATCTTGCCGGCGTCGATCTGGCGATCACGAGCTACGGCTTTCTGGCCCGCACGGCGTGGTTGACAGATACCCTGTGGCATCTCGTCGTGATCGACGAAGCGCAGGCTGTCAAGAATCCGGCCGCCAAGCAGACCAAGGCGGTTAAACGGTTGAAAGCGGACGCTCGTATCGCCCTCACCGGCACCCCGATCGAAAACCGTCTCGGCGATCTCTGGTCGATCTTCGATTTCATCAACCCCGGACTGTTAGGATCGTCAAAGCAATTCGCCACCTTCGTTAAGCAACTTGCCGACCGGACACACAATCCGTACGGACCACTTCGCGACCTTGTGCGTCCCTATATCCTGCGCCGTATGAAGACCGATCGGAGCATTATTGCCGACCTGCCCGACAAGACCGAAGTAAAGGCGTTCTGTCTCTTGAGTCGAAAGCAGGCAGCGCTGTACCAGCAGGCGGTCGACGATCTGACCGACCGGCTCGAAAATGCGGATGGCATACAGCGACGCGGCATCGTTCTCTCGCTTCTCATGCGGCTGAAGCAAATCTGCAATCATCCCTCACAATGGCTGGGCGACAACGCATGGGACGAGGAGGACAGCGGCAAGTTCGCGCGGCTGCGGGATATCGCCGATGAAATCGCGGCACGGCAGGAAAAGGTGCTGATCTTCACCCAGTTCAAGGAGACGACGGCGCCGCTGGCAGCTTTCCTGGGATCGGTGTTCGGCCGAAGCGGCCTCGTGCTGCATGGCGAGACAGAGGTGCGCAAACGCCAGGAACTGGTCCACAAATTTCAAGAGGACGACGATGTGCCGTTTTTCGTCCTTTCGGTCAAAGCCGGGGGCGCCGGGCTCAATTTGACCGCGGCCTCGCACGTGGTCCACTTCGACCGATGGTGGAATCCGGCTGTTGAAAACCAGGCGACCGACCGTGCATTTCGCATCGGACAGACCAAGAATGTGCTGGTGCACAAGTTCGTTTGCCGCGGCACTGTCGAGGAAAGAATCGACCGCATGATCGAGGCAAAGCAGCAACTCGCCGGAGATTTGCTGGGCGGCGGGGCAGAAACCATCCTGACCGGGATGAAGGATGACGAACTGCTGAAGCTCGTGACGCTCGATCTCGCGGCAGCGATGAAGGAAATCTGACCGATGGGCTACTTTGGATTCGGATGGGGAGATTATGAATCGGTCGCCACGAAGCGGCGGCGGGCCGAGAAGAAAGTGGCCGAGCTCAAGAAGCGGGGGCGGTCCATCGCCCCCGTGAACGTCCAGGGACGCACGATCGCGCGCAGCTTCTGGGGCCAATCGTGGTGCAGCAACTTGGAACGATATAGCGATTTCGAGAACCGCCTGCCGCGCGGCCGCTCCTATGTCCGTAATGGTTCTGTCATCGACTTGCAGATCGCCAAAGGCGCAGTCACGGCGATGGTCAGCGGTTCCGAGCTTTACCAAGTCAAGATCGCCATCGCGCCGGTTGCGGCAAAGCGCTGGCGAGCGATCTGCCGGGATTGTGCGGGCGCGATCGATTCCCTGGTGGAAGTGCTGCAAGGCCGCCTGGCCAAGGCCGTCATGGATCGGGTGTGCCGTGAGGGCGATGGCTTGTTTCCGGCGCCGAGCGAAATCGAGCTGTCCTGCAGCTGCCCCGATTGGGCCGATATGTGCAAACACGTCGCTGCGGCGCTTTACGGCGTCGGTGTACGGCTGGATGAAAAGCCTGAACTGCTCTTCGTGCTGCGCGGAGTCGATGAAAATGAATTGCTTGCCGGTGCCGATCTCGCGCTGAAAAAAGCCGCGCCCGGCGCAGCGAAGGTGCTCGACGATAGAGATGTCGCGGCCGTGTTTGGGCTGGAGATGGCCGAAACTGCCAATTCCGAAAGCTCCGCTCCAACCGCCCCAAAGCGGCAGCAGCGTTCCAAATCGCGGAGAGGAAGTAAGCCGTCTGCCGTGAAAGAGACCGCTCCGGCAAAGAAAAGCAACCGACCTCGCCCAACGCGGGCCAAGTCCGCGTCTGAATTGGCAGCCTCAGCCGGCGTTTGGAAAGGGCGCGCGCAGCAAAGGCGGCCTCTGCGTCGGATATGAAAGTGCCGTCTGAGCTTGGGAATTTAGCCGAAATGGTACTGCAGCCAAACCGACTACTCAGTGCAACCGCCGCCCCTTCGGGGTGCCTCGCAATGACGCCGCTGATGCAGTCCGATCGGGAAATGCGCTAGTTTGCTCAGTGGCCTCGCAACCGTAACCCCAGAAATGAAAGGCTTACCGGCCGGCCTAAGTTCCACCGCTTGTTTTCGCATTGATTGTGGGTATGATGATTTAACCAATAGGTTGACGTTAGGAATGTATAAGTAACGCGAGATCCCTTCGATTGCGTTGGGCGCTTAAGCCCTTTCCAGCCGCCACCGCAATTGCGCCCCCTAAAGAAGCAGGATCATCCAGTGCAGCAATGGGATTGTCCGTCAGTGAGGGGGGGCTTTCCGAATTCCGGCGCGATCCCCCTTCCGGCTGAGGCCGGCGCAGCGGTGTCGGAGCGTACCGGCTCTCGCCCTCAAGAACTTAACGAGGAACAGAAAAGGAGCCAAATTTCATCCGGACATCGTCTCGTTCGCCTAGCACGTCAGAAGCCGTATCAGCTCTATTCCGAGGATGAGTTTCGCTCAAAAGGCGTAAAGACATCAGCCGAATACTGGCTTGACCACTTTTTACCTGCCCTTAGAGCGCGTATGAACGAGACGATGGCGCAACGCGTGAGCGCTGCCATCGGGAGGGCTCGGAGCAATTCTCACCTGTACGGGGTGAAACGAGCGGGCATTGCCGAATATGTCGCGGAGGCTTTTTTCGATACCTGCTGGTTTAAGGCGCGGGTAGAGAACTTCAGTCGAGTTACATTACGCAATCAGATAGAATATCTTCTCCATAGAGGAGAAACCCTTCATCTGCATCTTCCGCTCTTTTCCAGAAAGCCGTTTTGCCCACTGAAGAATCGCGGGCCGTTTCCGGATCTGGCGGAAATTCATTCGCTTGCACGGTGTGCAGAAGCGGTCCAAGTGATCAACGCCATATCGCCAACAGGTTGCCAGCTTTTCATTTTAGCAGATGGACTCAAGTACAACCGCGCATGCAGAACCCCTAGCTCCATCGTCGCAACCTATCAGGCCGGCCTGCGTTTTTGGCTGGAGCAGCTAGCGGTCGCTGACATTATAACCATCGTGGATTACGAAAATTTCGTTTCGAATCCCGAAACCGGCGGCGTCGGGCTTTCCGAGAGAGAGGCGCTATATCAAACCTATCTCGCCGCCATAGTCGATCGATACGATTCGCATTTTGATTGCGACGATCCCGAGCAAAGCCTTGCAATTATTGGAGGCATAGACGATGTGGGAAAGCAGCTTTCTTTCACCTTTCGATCGATCGTTACGTCGACCTACTACGACGAGTTATTCGCGCTGAGCACTGATCGCGGCTTCCTGAAACGCCATTACAGCGACGACGTTCAGGTCCTGTATATGAGCTATGTGTCTTCACTCCATCGGCGTTTGACGAATAGGAGTTTGCGCGGCCACAGCCTTCCGGTACTGGGATTTTTTTCGGCGCAAAATTGTAGCGAGCTTTTCGGCATTATGAGGCGAGCCGCCTGGCAGGCCGCGGCCCGGTATGTGGCGATTTCACTTGCCGACCGCGAGCTTAACGTCCTGCGCCGAGTTGATGCAAACGCAATCAAGCTGACGGTGCATGGAAAGAAAGGCGAGGTTCAGTTTCTCTCGGCGACACAGCGCGACGCAAGTATGACGGCGCAACACTGCACTGGCGGGTTGGCTTTGTCCGAACGCGCTGCGAAAGTCACGTTCCAGTACCGCCTCGAAAGAGAAGCGCAGCAAGAATTTCCGGTGATGATCGAGCGTCTGCCCGATACGGCCTTTCATCGAGAAAGATACGGTCCGTTGCATAAACTCCAACAGGCGGAGCAGCCGATTTGTTACGTCCCGGATCCGAAGTTGGTCGATGACGGACGTGTGCATTGCATTTTGACACGACGCGGGTAAGTCATGATGCAAGCATATGAAGCCGAGCGAAATGAACTCGTGAGTGAGTCGACTCTGCACAGGGCCCTCATCTCGAAACTGGGGGCCTGTTTGGTCCTGCACCATAATGACAAGGGCATTATTATTCCTTGCGAGGACGTCGATCGCATCGTCCGGACCTGGAAGGAGAGTGTCGAGCGTCAGGCCTGCCGTCTTGTGCGCGCGGCTGCGAGCATGCTCGCCAATTTGCCGACGGGGTGCTTATACCAACGCCTCGAGGACCCGGTCTGGCGTGCGGCCGCGCATATTTCCGAAGTTTTTCGCCGGCCTGAAATAACTAAGAATGCCGGCCGTTTGGACACACTCGCCCTTCAACGCCGCCTTCAGGCAATACTGGCGGACGGTGCGGCGCTCACATTCACGATTGCTTGGGGGCAGCCGAAACGAACTGCGGGAGGGCTTAAAGCCGCGGGGCCACATCCCGACCTTGCCGAAATGTATTCCATTGCAAGACTTTCCATGCTTGTCCAGGCCATTTCCCAGATCAGCCGCACGGATGTGGAACTGACGGTATTAAGCGGCGCCGGCAGGTTCATCGAGGCGCTTTTTATGCGCTCGGCCGTTGCGGAGGCGTACGACAAGGCAAGACAGCGCATAGCCGAGGCATTCACCTCGCCGTGCCGAATCCATTTTACCCCGTATCACGAACTACAAAAAACGAACAGCGGCAATACGGCCCATCTTGCGCAAGTTTGGGCCGATCGCTTCGCGCCGCAAATGGCGAAGCTTTCAGATGAGGAGGTCTCCGCTAAATTCGGAACGATTCTCCTTAACATTGATTGGGAGCACGTGTTCGCGCCTGATCCTTCGCAGAGGATGCATCGCCCCCACGGTATTCAACTTCCTGAAAATGTTGAGCGCTGGATCTCCGCTCACGATTCTGCTGAATGTGCTCGGTTGGTTCGAGCCACTATCGTGGGGCTGACATCCCCAAAGTACCAGGCTGAATGGCTACGCACTTTCGACAACGACGAGGTGCTCGAGAGCGCACTTGCGTTCGTACAGGCTGTAACCTGGGAATCCACACGCAAATACCTCGCGATACAATACCTTGCCGCCGATGATGCCAATCGGCGACAGTCTGAGAGCGACCCAGAGGGCGTCCGCTTGACTGTGCATGAGAAAAGAAATCGTCACGACATTCCAGCCGTGTTCATGCTGAGCCCGTCCAGCGGCAATCTATTGCCGCAACATGTCCTCGCTGGCTTCTTCGCAAGCGGGGATCTCATTTTTGAAAGCCATGCCGAATTGACCTTTCGACAGTTCCGGCCAGTACATTTATCAACAGGGGCGCTCGAGGATGGCCTTTTTAGCTGGCTGGCTGCGGCGCGGCAGCCGTTGTGCTTTGTCGAAAAGGGCAATGACAATGTAATCGATTTGCTTTGCCTGCATGGAAGGAGCTTCTAGGGAGAAGCCCTTACGGTCAATGCTCATGGTGGAGAAGCCCATGGTTAACTTGTCTCGTGACGTTTTTACCCTGTCGGCCGGCCAGGCGTTGACCAGCACCGTGGTCTCCCTATTAACATCAGTATCGAGCCTATCTGGTGCTTATCTGGCGCCGTTCCCGTCCCTAAGCACCGTGCCCGTGACTGCAACGGTGCTGGGCGCGCTTCTGATGATTTATCCAGCTTCGACCATCATGGGACGGCTGGGTCGCCGCGGTGGATTTGTCTTCAAGGCGATAGTCGGCACTGTAGGCGGCACCATATGCTTCCTTGCGCTGCTGTTCGGGTCCTTTACTGTTCTCGTTGTCGGCACTTTTACCCTTGGGGTCTTCAGCGCTTTTGGTCAGTACTACCGGTTTGCTGCGCTCGACGCAGCGCGAAGCTCGGAACAGCGGGGTTCGGCAATTGCGATTGTAACAGCCGGCGGCGT
>JASHSE010000217.1 GCA_030036975.1 Xanthobacteraceae bacterium
CATGATGTCGCGCACCGCCGCGGCGATTTCGCCGAAGCCCTTGAGCCCGATGTCGGGCACGCCGTAGCGCGCGCCGACCGCCGGGAAGCCGCCGATGAAATAGGTCTCGAAGCCGATCTTCTCAATGAGCCGGGCGCTCAGCGCATCGTGGGCCCCGGGGACGACGAGGAAGCGCTTTTCGGCGGCGGCTTTGTTGATGATCTGGCGGAAACTTGAAGGCATGGAATGCTCCTGCCCGGATGAGCGGAGCGACATCCGGCAGCGTCAGGAGAGCAGGAAAAGAGGATGATCGTCAAACGAGCTGAAACCTTTCGCCGCGATCCGGCAAGCGTAGAGTGGGCAAAGGCGCGAAGCGCCGTGCCCACGTACGATCACTTCGAAGAAACCGCGTGGGCTTCGCTTCGCTCAGCCGGCCCTACAAACGGAGCGGCTTTATTTTGCCGGCTTCACGCTGCGCGCTGCCGCAGCATGGCGGTTGCCGCCGCCAGCGCCGCCGCCACGGCCGGACGGCGATAGCTCCATTTTGGATCGAGCACCGGCGGCTGGACCAGCATCGTGGCGTTGGCTTCGAACAACAAAATCTCGCCGGCTGCGTTCAACGCAAAATCGACACCGCCGTAGTCGAGTTCGAGCACATCGCACACGCGCTGCAGCGCCGCGACACCTTTGTCGCCGATGCTGGCGATGTTTTGCAAAAAAGCTGCGTCCAGCGCGCGATGGTCGGCACGGTCCGCCATGTCGGCGGTGAAATAATGAACTTTCCAATCGCGCGACAGCGCCAGATGCAGCGGATAGAGCTGGCGGTCGATGATCATGACGCGGTATTTGCGGAACATTCCGGCGTCATCGCGGGCATCGAGCCGTTCGATCACCCAGAGCTCTTCGCCCGGCAGCGCCGCCGCCGCAGCCGCGAGTGCGCCGGCGGTCTCGACGCGAACGAAATGCCGGCCGGTGTGAAATCCGGGGCTGCGCAGCAGCAGCGGAAAAGCAAATCCGCGCGCGGCGATGGCGGCGGCGCCTTGCGAACCGGCCAGCGTCTCGCGGCGCAGCGTCGCCATGCGGGGCACGACGACGTCTTGCAGCCCGCGCAAGCGCTCGGCGTTCGCCGCCCGGCCCGAGCGGAGCACGATGCGCGGATGATTGATCACCGGCCGTGGCGAGCGCGCGACGATCGCGCGTGCCGCTTGCAGCCCTTCGCGACAGAGATCGGCGTCGCCGATGCCGTTGAACACGACGTCGTGCGGCGGCAGCGGCGCGTCAGGCTCGGCATATTCGGCGACCAGCACAATGGTTTGAAAAACGTGGTCGTCGATCAGCGCGCCGGTCGGGATATTGCCGCCGCAAGCGGAAACCAGAAGCAGCACACGGATCGGCGGCAGCGCTCCGCGATAGGGCAGCGGCGTCACGGCATGACCGTCGAATCCCAGATCGCGATGCCGGCGCGCGTTGGCGTCGTCGCCGCGCTCGGCCAGCAGATTGCCGAAGCCGCGATGGGCGTGGACGTGGCCCGGATCGAGCCGCAGCGCCGCCTCGAAGTGACTTTGCGCCGCGCCATGATCGCCGAGCAGCAACAACAGATTGGCCAGGTTGACATGGCCGTTGGGGTTGTCCGGATGATGCCGCACCGCCGCGCCGAACAACGAGCGCGCCGCCTCGCGGTAGCCGGCTTTGAGAACCAACGTGCCGAAATCGTTGAGCGCGGCGAAGTCGTCGGGCTTGCGGCGGAGGAGTTCGAGATAATCGGCTTTGGCCGCCTCGAACAGCCCTTGCTCGCGCAACAGGCTGGCGCGCTCGAAGCGCGCGGCGTCGGCGTCCGGCGCGCGTTCGAGCAGGCGGTCGAGGTCGAGTAAGCGCGCTGGGCGCGTCGGCTGCGGCAACGGCTCGGCCACGGCGCTGCGGGTCATGCTAAATGCTCGCCACCGTTTTGAGCCGCACCCGCGGATGGATCTCGGTCTGCGCGAGCACGCTGGTCTGGGCGCGGAAGCGCTCGACGATGCCGCGCACGAACGGGCGGATGCCGGACGACGTCACCAAGACCGGCGCCTCGCCGTCGCGGCCGGCCTGATCGAATTTCTCGCGCACCGCGTTGATGAACTCGGTGAGCTTGGACGGCTGCATGGCGAGGCTCTTCTCGTCGCCCTGGCCGACGATCGATTCGGCAAACGTTTGCTCCCATTTGGCGGTCAGCGCGATGATCGGCAGATAGCCGCCGCCGCCGGTGTGCTGGGCGCAGAGCTGCCGCGACAGCCGCGCCCGGACGTGCTCGGCAAGTCCGCCGGGGTTGCGCGTTGCCGCGAGCCCGTCGGCGATGCCTTCCAGGATGGTCGGCAGATCGCGGATCGAGACACGCTCGGCCAACAGAATCTGCAGCACGCGCTGAATGCCGGAGACGGTGATCTGCGACGGTACGATGTCCTTGATCAGCTCGCCCTGCTCCTTCGGCAGTTCTTTCAGAAGCTTTTGCACCTCGCCATAGGAGAGCAGCTCGGACATGTTGGCTTTGATGAGTTCGGTCAGATGCGTGGCCAGCACGGTTGCGGCGTCGACCACGGTGTAGCCCTTGACCGACGCTTCTTCCTTGAGCGAGGCATCGATCCAGCTCGCCGGCAGGCCGAAAGTCGGCTCGACGGTGTGCGTGCCCGGCAGGCTCACCTGCTTGCCGGCCGGATCCATCACCATGTACTGGCCGTACCAGACCTTGCCGTTGCCGGCGTCGACCTCCTTGATCTTGATGACGTAGGCGTTGGCGTCGAGCTGGACGTTGTCGAGGATGCGCACCGCCGGCATGACGAAGCCCATCTCGATGGCGAGCGAGCGGCGCAGCGCCTTGATCTGCTCGGTCAGCCGCTCCGAGCCGTCGGGCGCGTTGACCAGCGGCAACAGCGCGTAGCCGAGCTCGACTTTCAGATCGTCCATTTTCAGCGCCGCCGTGACCGGCTCCTCGGCCGCCGGGGTCTTGGCGCTTTCCGCTTTCTTGGCTTCGGCCGCAGCCGCCTGCTTGCCGCGCCGGTCGATCAGGTAGGCGAGCGCCCCGGCACCGCCGCCGAGCGCGAAGAAGGGCAGCATCGGAATGCCGGGCAGAAGCCCCATCGCCAGCATCACCGCCGCCGACATGCCGAGCGCCTTCGGGTAGCCGGACAATTGCGACAACAGCGCCTTGTCGGCGGCGCCGGCCACGCCGGCCTTGGAGACCAACAGGCCGGCGGCGGTGGAAACGATCAGTGCCGGCACTTGCGTCACCAGGCCGTCGCCGACCGTCAGCAGCGTGTAGGTGTGCGCAGCGTCGGCGAAGCTTAGGCCCTGCTGCACGATGCCGATCACCATGCCGCCGATGATGTTGATCAGCACCACAAGAAGGCCGGCAATGGCGTCGCCGCGGACGAATTTCGAGGCGCCGTCCATGGCGCCGAAGAAGCCGGATTCGTCCTCCAGGGCCTTGCGCCGCCGCCGCGCCTCCTTCTCGTCGATTAGGCCGGCGGACAGGTCGGCGTCGATCGCCATCTGCTTGCCCGGCATGCCGTCGAGGTGAAAACGCGCCGCCACCTCGGCGATGCGCCCGGAGCCCTTGGTGATGACCACGAAATTGACGATCACCAGGATGGTGAAGACGATCATGCCGATGACGAAATTGCCGCCCATCACGAAATTGCCGAACGCCTGGATCACATGGCCGGCGGCGGCGGTGCCTTCGTGGCCGTGCGCCAGAATGAGCCGCGCCGAGGCCAGGTTGAGCGAAAGCCGCAGCATGGTAGAGATCAAAAGCACGGTGGGGAACGCGGAGAATTCGAGCGGCGCCTGGATGAACAGCGACGTCATCAGGATCAGGACCGAGAATGTGATCGAGACGGCGAGCGCAAAGTCGAGCAGCAGCGCCGGCAACGGCAGGATGAGGACGAGCAGGATCGCCATCATGCCGACCGCCAGCACGATGTCGCTGCGCCGAAGCATGGTGCCGAGATCGGCGAGCCGGGCCAATGCGCCGTCGCCGCGCTCTGCCGAAGCTGCGTTGCTCATGTCGTCCGACCCGCCCCGGCGGTTGCGGCCGCGTGGTTCAAAGCTTTGCGCTGCGGCCGGCGGGCCGCCGGCACGGAACAGCGGAGCCGCGCTGGCGTCCACGGTTTTTGGCTCCCAGGAGCGCTAGAAGGGTCTGCGGTGCAACCGTTACGCCTCCCCGGCAAAATGTGCCGGGTTTATGGTTACCGGCCGGTTAACGGCCGGCAGTTTCGCGCCTGCAGCGAGCGTTGAGTGCGAATAGCGAGTAGCGAGTAGCGAATAGCGAATAGCGAATGGAGGATGGCCAAATGAAATTGAGCGGTCGAGATGGAATGGGATCATTTCGCTATTCGCCATTCGCTATTCGCCATTCGCGAGCGCCCCGCGCTGCCCTGGCCGCCGCCGCCGCGCTCCTGGCGCTGCCGCCCGCGATTGCCTTTGCCGACGGCATCGAGGCCGGACTGTGGAAGGTTACGACCACCTCCGTGACCGGCGGCATGGCCGGTCCGCCGCGCCAGTCGTCCAAGTGCCTCACCGCCGAGCAGGTCAAGGATCTGGCCGCGACATTTTCGCCGATCGCGAGCACGATCAATTCGACGTGCGAGCCGATGGCGCGCAGCTTCGACGGCAAGAAGCTGACATGGCATCTGCTCTGCAAGGGTCAGCTCGACATGGAGCTGAACGGGGAGTTCGACTTCGACAGCCCGCACCATTATACCGGCACGGTTGAGAGTGCGGCGTCGATGGCGGGGCAGCCGATGCCGGGTTCGAAAAATACCGTCGAAGGCGAATGGGTGTCGGCGTGCCCGCAATAGAGAGGGGCGAATAGGGAATGGCGAAGTGGCGAATAGGAAGCAAGATGCAGGGCAGCGATCGAAAACCGAGCCTCACGATCATTTCGCCATTCGCCATTCGCTATTCGCTCCTCGCGGTCCTCGTATTTTGCTCGCAAGCCGCCGCCCAGCAGCGTCCCGCCGCGTTCGTCGACGCGGCGACAATGGTGCCGGGGCTGATCGTCGACATGCGTTATGCCGGCACTGACAATTTCGTCGGCCGGCCGATCGACGGCTATGCGGCGCCGCGCTGCCTGTTGACGCACGTTGCCGCAGCGGCGCTGGCGGCCGTCGCGGCCGACATCAAGTCGCGCGGCCTCGTGCTCAAAGTGTTCGACTGCTACCGCCCGGCCCGCGCCGGCGCCGATTTCCTGCGCTGGTTGCACGACCCGGACGATCAAAAGATGAAGGCGGAATTTTATCCCGATGTCGACAAGCGCGCGCTGGTCCGCGACGGCTACATCATCCCGCGTTCCGCCCATTCGCGCGGCTCGGCGGTCGACGTGACGCTCGTCAAGGCCGACGGGCACGAGCTCGACATGGGTACGCCGTTCGATTTCTTCAGCTTAAAATCATGGCCCGGCAATCCCGCGGTCGGCGCGACCGCCTACGCCAACCGCGATATGCTGGCCGGCGTGATGGCCGAGCAGGGATTTCGCCCCTACAACCGCGAATGGTGGTATTTCAGCTTGCGGCGCGAGCCGTTTCCGCAGACCTATTTCGATTTTGTGGTGAAGTGAATTTGGTCAAAAAATTGAATAGCAAAACGGAGCTTACTCGACTAAGGGTATATGGTCCTTCCCGGGCGTTCCATGGCACCTCCCTTTTCTGTAGAACAGCGTCGGCTGATTCTGGCATCAACCAGCGTCTTGAAGGCGCTTGGCCACACTGGATTTGATCGGATTCTACTTGAATTCGGCGTACCTGAGGATGTTGGCTCAGGTGCAAGCCTTATGGCACGCGCCAATTCGCTTGCGCGATATGTTCTGGCCAATCCGAACGTGAAGGTACCAGACGGTTCTCTGCTCGTTACTCAAATACCACGTAGGGCCAGAGAATTGAACGAACAAGGTGCATTCAATAACGTGACAACTAGAGAACGAGAGGAATTCGAGCTTGCTTCCGCTGCATTTGATGACTTTAGGCAACGTGATACCGCGGGGCCTGGAGAATCGGAGCGAAGTCGGGTTCACGCACCGGTGGTTGCGCCTGATATACCAGAGGACAGGCCGGGAGGCCGTCCCAAAGCTAGACGCAAAGTCTTTATCGTCCATGGTCACGATGAAGGATCGCGCGAGGCGGTAGCGCGATTTCTATTGCAGCTGGATTTTGAGCCTATCATTCTCCACGAAAGGCCTAATCGTGGTCGAACGGTTATCACGAAGTTTCAGCAAGAAGCGAGCGATGTTGGCTACGCGATCGTTCTTATGACGCCGGATGATCACGGCGGAGCG
>JASHSE010000218.1 GCA_030036975.1 Xanthobacteraceae bacterium
CGTCAAGCGGTTGCGCGAACTCGGCGTAACCATCGCGATCGGCCACGCGGCGGAGAATTTGGGCGGCGCCCGGGTCGTCGTGGTTTCGTCGGCGATCAGGCGCGACAATCCGGAACTCGTCGCCGCGCGCGCGCAGCGCTTGCCGGTGGTGCGCCGCGCCGAAATGCTCGCCGAGCTGATGCGGTTGAAAAACTGCGTCGCCATCGCCGGCACCCATGGCAAGACCACGACCACCTCGATGGTGGCGGCGCTGCTCGACGCCGGCGGCTTCGATCCGACCGTGATCAACGGCGGCATCATCAACGCCTACGGCACCAATGCGCGGCTCGGCGCCGGCGAGTGGATGGTGGTCGAGGCCGACGAATCCGACGGCACCTTTCTCAAGCTGCCGGCCGATATCGCCATCGTCACCAACGTCGATCCCGAGCACCTCGATTATTTCCAAACGTTCGAGGCCGTGCAGGAGGCGTTTCGCGGCTTTGTCGAGAACGTGCCGTTCTACGGCTATGCGGTGATGTGCACCGATCATCCGGTGGTGCAGAGCCTGGTCGGGCGCATCGAGGACCGCCGCGTCGTCACCTACGGCGAGAACCCGCAGGCCGACGTGCGCCTCGTCGATGTCTCGCATGCCGGCGGCACCTCGCTGTTCACCATCCTGTTCCGCGACCGCACCGGTCAGTCCGTGCATGAGCTGAAGAATATCGCGTTGCCGATGCCGGGCCGGCACAATGCGCTCAATGCCGCCGCCGCGATCGCCGTGGCGCGCGAACTCGGCGTCGGCGACGACGTGATCCGGGGCGCGCTCGCCAATTTCGGCGGCGTGCGCCGCCGCTTCACCCGCACCGGCATCTGGAACGGCGTGACCATCGTCGACGATTACGGTCACCATCCGGTCGAGATCGCCGCGGTGCTGCGCGCCGCGCGCGAATCGACCAAGGGGCAAGTGATCGCGGTGATGCAGCCGCACCGCTACACGCGGCTCGCCACCCTGTTCGAACAGTTCTGCAGCGCGTTCAACGACGCCGATGCGGTGATCGTCGCCAATGTTTATCCCGCCGGCGAAGCGCCGATCGCCGGCGCCGACCGCAATGCGCTGGTGCAGGGCTTGCGCAGCCGCGGCCACCGCCATGTCGTCGCGCTCGACGGCCCCGACCAGCTGGCGGGGCTCGTCGCCGGCATGGCACAACCCGGCGACTACGTGGTCTGCCTCGGCGCCGGCTCGATCACCCAATGGGCCTACGCGCTGCCGGGCGAGCTGGCGGCGCTCTCGAAATGAGCCGGTCCTACATCTTGTTGCTCGTAATTTAGGTCCTAGCTAAGAGTAAGGCTTGTGCAGGGCTTCAAAATTACTATGACGAAAACTTGCCTGGCTGTACGTCACGTTGCTTTCGAGGACCTCGGACTTTTAGGTCCGCTGGTCAGCGCGCGCGGCTATGACATTCGTTATCACGACGCCGGCATCGACGCCTTCGATACCGACGCGCTCGTCGCGCCCGATCTCGTCATCGTGCTGGGCGGGCCGATCGGCGTTTGCGAGATCGACGCCTATCCCTTCATCGGCGGCGAAATTGCCGCGGTCGCGGCGCGGCTTAAGGCCGGCAAGCCGACCCTCGGCATCTGCCTCGGCGCCCAGATGATGGCGGCGGCCTTGGGCGCGCGGGTGGCGCCCGGGCCGGCCAAGGAAATCGGCTGGGCGCCGCTGACGCTGAGCGAAGCCGGCCGCACCTCGGTGCTGGCGCCGCTCGGCGCCTCGCCGGTGCTGCATTGGCACGGCGACAATTGCGAACTGCCGGCCGGCTGCCGAGGCTTGGCCTCGACCGCGCGTTGTCCGGTGCAGGCGTTTGCGCGCACACCGGCGCAGCTTGCGTTGCAATTTCATTTGGAAACCGAACCGGCACGGTTCGAGGCGTGGTTGGTCGGCCATACGGTCGAGCTCAACGAGGCCGGCCTCGATCCGCGCGATTTGCGCAAACAGGCGTGCACGGTCGGACCGGCGGTGCGCGAGATCGGGCGCGGCGTGCTCGCGGCATGGCTCGATTCGCTCGCCGGGGCGGCCGCATGAGTTTTGCCGACATCGTTCCCGCGCTGAAATCGACCATGCCGGCGCTGCGCGGGCGGCTGCTCGCGAACCGGTCGCTTGCCGAATTGACCTGGTTTCGCGTCGGCGGCGCGGCGCAGGCTTTGTTCATGCCGGAGGATGAGGCCGATCTTTCATGCTTTTTGTCGGAGCTTCCCGCCAACGTGCCGGTGACTGTCGTCGGGCTCGGCTCGAATCTCATCGTGCGCGACGGCGGCGTGCCGGGCGTGACCATCAGGCTCGGCCGCGGTTTCAACGAGGTCGCGATCGACGGGCGCAATGTCTGCGCCGGCGCCGCGGTGCCTGACGTCAAAGTCGCGCGCGCGGCGCAGCAAGCCGGCATCGGCGGCCTGTCGTTCCTATGCGGCATTCCGGGCGGCGTCGGCGGCGCGTTGCGCATGAACGGCGGCGCCTATAGGCGCGAGACCAAGGACGCGCTCGTCGAAGCCCGCGCGGTCGATCGCCGCGGCCGGGTCCATGTCCTCAACAACGCCGACATGCATTACGGCTACCGCCATTGCGGGGCGCCGGACGATTACATTTTCACCCGGGCCATGTTCGCCGGCGAGCGCGGCGACCCGGGCGCGATCGCCGCCGAGATGGAGCGGATCACCAAGTCGCGCGGCGAAACCCAGCCGGTGAAAAGCCGCACCGGCGGCTCGACCTTCAAGAATCCGCCGGGCCAAAAAGCCTGGCAACTGATCGATGCCGCCGGCTGCCGCGGGCTTCGCATTGGCGACGCGCAGGTCTCGCCGATGCACTGCAATTTTCTGATCAATCTCGGCAACGCCAGCGCCGCCGACATCGAGACGCTCGGCGAGACGGTGCGCCGGCGCGTCGAGGACAATTCCGGCGTCGATCTGGAATGGGAAATCAAGCGGATCGGCGTACTCAAGCAAGTACCACGCGCAAATTCGCCTCTGATGTGATCAGCGAAGAGGCCTTAGGGCGGGTCACGCTTGACGCACCTCGATCAATCCGAGGTAGCGCGCCATCGGACGGAAATCGCCATCGTTGTGCAGCAGCGGTATGCGGTTCTGGA
>JASHSE010000005.1 GCA_030036975.1 Xanthobacteraceae bacterium
CGCACCATCCGGGTGCGCTTCGATTCCAATGTCGCCGACGGGCTGTCGTGGCTGTTCGAGCCGGAACGCAACACGATCGACGTCCATCTCGGCCAGGTAGTGACCATCTACTACAAGGTCGTCAATCAATCGGCGCGCGTCACCGTCGGCCAAGCCGGCTACAATGTCAGCCCGCCGACCGTCGGCATCTATTTCGAGAAGATCAACTGCTTCTGCTTCACGCAGCAGACGCTGCAGCCGGGCGAGACCCGCGACATGGCGGTGGTGTTCTATGTCGATCCCAAGCTCGGCAAGGATTCCGAGCAGGATGGGCTGCACACGATCACGCTGTCCTACACCTTCTATCCGGTGCGCTCGCCGCAGCCGCCGGCCGCGGGTAGCGGCGAGGCAGGGCGCGATGCGGCCGCGCGAACCGCGGCGTCGGAGAAATCCGGCGGTATCTGAACAACGAGGAAAGGCGCGGACGGCAAAGCTCGGCCGCGGCAAAGTGGAGACGATGACGATGGCTGATGTTGCACACGCCAAGCCGCACCACGATTACCACCTGGTCAAGCCCAGTCCGTGGCCGGCAGTCGGCGCCACCTCGGCATTCGTCATCGCGGTCGGCTTGATCTTGTGGATGCATCACCTGGTCAGCTTTGCACCGATCATTTTCGGCGCCGGCGCGATCGGCATCGCCTACACGATGATCGGCTGGTGGCACGACGTGATCAGCGAGGCCGAGCACGAGGGCGATCACACCCGCGTGGTGCAGATCTCGCACCGCTACGGCATGATCCTGTTCATCGCCTCGGAGGTGATGTTCTTCGTCGCCTGGTTCTGGGCCTATTTCAACACCGCATTGTTTCCGGACGAACTGAGGGACGTCGGGCGGATCGCCTTCACCGGCGGCGTCTGGCCGCCCAAGAGCATCGAGACGTTCGATCCGTGGCATTTGCCGCTGCTCAACACGCTCATTCTGTTGACCTCGGGCACCACGGTGACCTGGGCCCATCACTCGCTCCTGCAGAACGATCGCAAGGGCTTGGTGCAAGGCCTGGCGCTGACCATCGCGCTTGGCATCAGCTTCACGCTCTGTCAGGCATGGGAATACTCCCATGCCGGGTTCCACTATTCGGGCAACATGTACGGCGCCGCTTTCTTCATGGCGACCGGATTTCATGGCGCCCACGTGATCATCGGCTCGATCTTCCTGACCGTGTGCCTGTTCCGCGCCATGGCCGGGCAGTTCAAGCCGAGCCAGCATCTCGGCTTCGAGTTCGCCGCTTGGTACTGGCACTTCGTCGACGTGGTGTGGCTGTTCCTGTTCGCCTGCATCTACGTCTGGGGCGGCGGCGTGAACCACGTTTAGCGGCCGGCCGGGCCGTCAGCCCGTACCCGGATCGCGTTGCGCGCGATCCGGGAAATGCTTCCGGAGGCTTGATAGCTGAAAGGGATTTCTTGGTGCGTGCGGGCTAGGCGCGCAGCGCCGAAACCCGCCGCCTCGGCGCGTGGCGTATTGGCGTCCGCCCTACGTTTTGCGGAACCAGCGCATGCGCCCGCTCCCGGCTCGACTCGATCAACGACGCCCCTTGCCAGCGGCCGCTCTTAACCAATTCGCGCATCAGTGATTTCAACGTCAGTGCGGTTGCCTCAATGGCGGGAGTGCGCTCGACAACCTCTGAAAAGCAGAGCGACACGGTGCGGGCCACCTTCACATCGGCGATGTGCCGGCAATTCAGTGCTGTTCCCCGCTCGCCATCGTACAATGCCGACCAGGGCAAGATCGAATGGCCGATCCCCGATGCAATAGCCCGACGAAGGGCGCTCAATGTGTCAATTGCGCCAATCCACGTCACGGCCAGTCCGTGCTTGCTGAACAATTGCTGCGCCAGGCGTTGGCTGGCGCTCCTCGGGCCCGGCACCAGCAAAGGGCGTTGCGCCACCTCCGCGAGCGTGATGGGCGCAGTGTCCGTGTCCGCTGAGACGCAAAACAGTTCCTCCTCAAGCAATGGTTCGATGGCGAGACCGCGCTGAGGCGCGGCGACGAAGAGTAAGGCAATATCGAGACGACCATTATCCAGCGACTCGCGCAGCAACGCGCTCTTGGTGTCGCTCACGTGCAGCAGTATCTGCGGAAATGCACTGCGCATGCGAACGAAGAGCTCGTATCCCAAGATAGGCGCCAAGGTGATCGGAAATCCGATAGACACGAGGCCTGACGGGACATTAAGCGCGCTCATGGTGTCGTGCTTGGCCAATTCGACATGCCGCAGGATCGATTCAGCGTGCCGGTACAGTATGGTTCCCGCTTCGGTAAGCAGGATGCCTCTCGGGCCGCGTGTCACCAACTCTCGGCCTAACTCCGATTCCAGGGCCGCCAGATGATGGCTGATCGCGGACTGCGCGACGTGAAGCTGATCGGCAGCACGCGACACGCTGCCGGCTTGAACAATCCCGATGAAGTAACGAAGCTGGCGCAGGTCCATCAAAGCCCATCCAGTTGCTGGAATTCTTGCCACCGACAAATCTTGCTCGACTTTTCGGAGTTCCCGAGTAATCTCAACCGAACATAATACACGTTTGGGATGTGTTCGGCAAACACGGAGGAGCGGATGGCGGCGCGAGCGACGATGCCACTGGCGGTCTTGCTGATCAGCTCGGTATCCGTCGCCTACGCGGCGTCTGGTACAGAGAATTGGCCAGGAGCGAAGCCGCTCAGATTCGAGGCCGGTTCCGCGGCCGGTGGCGTTATCGACCTGGTACCGCGAGTACTGTCCAATTATCTTTCGCCATCGATCGGCGTGCCCGTGATTGTCGAAGACAGGCCTGGTGCCGGCGGCAACATTGCCGCAGGGTTTGTCGCCAAAGCAACACCCGATGGCCATACGCTTTTGGTCACCGGCTCGAACCAGGTTGTCAATCCAACGCTATTGCCGAACCCCGGCTTCGACTATGAGCGCGACCTTGCACCGGTATCGATGGTGCTGTCGGTGAAATTGCTTCTTGTCGCAGCGCCGTCTTTTCCCGCCAAAAGCATTACCGACCTCATCCAAATCGCGAGGCAAAAGCCGAAGTCCGTCAGCATTGCGATCGGGCCTATCGGTACGCCCAATCACTTGGGAGCCGAGATGCTCGCGCAATACGGCGGCATAGATCTCACATTTGTGCCTTACGATGGGATCGCTCTGGCGATACCCGACCTGATGGCGGGCCGGGTGAACTTGGCGGTTGGCGCCATGTCGACGTTTTTGCCGCAAGTCCGGAGCGGCGCCCTCAAGGCGTTGGCGGTGGTATCCGCGCAGAGGTCCACGTTCGCGCCCGACATACCCACTTCGGCAGAGGCGGGATTGCCTGAAATGAGGTTTGATGGGTGGATCTGCATCATGACCACGGGCGGCACGCCGGCGCCCATCATCGCGCGATTGGACGCCGCAATTGCCAAGGTGCTGACGCTGCCGGAAGTCCGCGCGGCTTTCGCCAAGCAAGGCATCGACATTTTCTACATGAACGCGCAGCAGCTCGGCCCATTTCTGCACGCCGAAGCCGCGCGTTTCAGCAGCCTGCTCAAGCACTCGCGGGTGGTGAAGCCGCCGCAGTGACAATCGGCCATTTACGAATCTCGATTGACCATCAATTTCGGCTGCTCTCGCGGCGCCCACGCGATCGCCGCCACGATCTTCCTCATCGTGTGTCTGTTCCGTGCCATGGCCGGTCAGTTCAAGCCGAACCCAGCATCTCGGCTTCGAGCTGTCTATTGCGGAACCAGCGCATGCTCCGGCTTCCGGCTAGGCTTAATCAGCGACACGCCCTGCCAAGTGCCGCTCTCGGCCAGTTCGTAGACCAGCGCTTTCAAAGTCTCTGCCACGGCTTCGACAGCGGGACTGCGTTGGCCCACGTCGGCAAAGCACAGCGCAACTGGCCGGGTCAACTTTGCATCGGCCACGCGTCGGCAGTTGAGCGCATTTCTCTGACCGCCGTTTTGAGCAGCAGCCCATGACAGGATGGCATTGCCAATGCCCGAGGCGATGGCGCCGTGAAGCGCGCTCAATGTGTTAATTTCGCCAATCGACACGACGGTCAGTTCTTGTTTCTTGAAAGCTT
>JASHSE010000219.1 GCA_030036975.1 Xanthobacteraceae bacterium
CGCTGAGGCGAAGCGTTGATTGCGTCCTAGCCTTTCGGCAAGAGCCGCGTGGCCAACAAGGCCCAGGCTTACCGCTGCAATGGCCGGTCCGAGGACGCTGCCGGTCAAACCTTGGACTACCGAGGCCGTAAAGACGATTGGAAGGATCGGCCAAAGTGCCATCATGAACGCACTGACCGCGACCATAATTGCGCCAAGCGCGAGCAGAAACCGCTTGGAGCGGCTGACGTCGAGCAATTCACCGCCGGGCAGTTGACTGAGCAGACCAGCGAGACCGCCAACACTCAGCACGAATCCGATGTTCTGCTGGGTCCATTTCGCATCAGCCAGGAGTACGGCGACAAACGGGCCGAACCCCGCCTGCATGCCAGCGAGGAAAAAATTGATCCAGTCGAGGCCCCTCAGACTCGTGCTGGCAGGCGCCGGGTCTATCGCGTCGGATACTGCCGCCGTGATGGTCATGGCGTCGGCAAGTCCCTCGTTGGCGCGGTCAATCGGTACTTATGGTCGCGTTGCCAAGGCCACCACGCCGCGGCTTATAGGGCTCCGGACTGCCGGCCGCCTCAAGAGTGGAACCCGCGGCCCACATCGGTGGTTCCTTTGTTGCCGGTAGACCAAGCTGCCGGAGCAATCCGGCGCCGATGAATTTCAGACCTGCCCAACCGGGATCGCGTTTCGGTGACGGTCAGGCCAAGGGTGCGCGATGAGTCTCGCCCGTTTAAGGATGCAGCAGCTGAGCGACGCGGATTGCACATCCTCGACGAGGAGCTGCGTCGAAAGACCCGCCAATTGCGGGCCTTCCTCACTTTCTAAGAAAATCTCCGCGAGTGCGGAAGTGCGTGGTGGGCCCGGGAGGACTCGAACCTCCAACCAAGCGGTTATGAGCCGCTAGCTCTGACCATTGAGCTACGGGCCCGTTCGGCCGCACCGGCGCGGACAGGGGCGCCAGCTTGATATCACATGATGAGCCCCCATCGGAATGCGCTTTGCGATACGCGCGCCGGCCCTGTCACGCCCAGCACCCGGGCTTATGGACTCCGGACTCGCCGCTTCGCGGCGATCCGGAATGACGATCATATGGCGACGGCCGGGCTTCAGCTTCTCCGGCTCAGCAGAAACACCGCCTGCTCGCCGAACAGATTCCAGAACCACCACGGCATTTTCAGCCGCATCTGCCGGCCCCAGGCATTGAGCGCCACTGCCTGGTCCATCTTGGCGCCGACCGCAAAGCAGAGCGCGCGGAAATCCTTGATGCTGCAGAAGTGAATGTTCGGCGTCTCGTACCACGCATAGGGCAGATTGCGGGTGCGCGGCATCTGGCCGCCGAGCAGGATTTGCAGCCGGATATTCCAGTGCCCGAAATTCGGAAACGACACGATGGCGCGGCGGCTGATGCGCAGCATGTGCTCGAGCACGATGCGCGGCTGGCGCGTCGCCTGCAACGTCTGCGACAGGATGACATAGTCGAACGCGTCGTTCGGATAGGCGGCAAGATCGGTGTCGGCGTCGCCCTGCACCACGGCGAGGCCCTTGGCGACGCATTCGTTGACGCCCTCGCGCGACAATTCGATGCCGCGGCCGTCGACGCCGCGGCTCTCCAGGAGCCGCAGCAACTCGCCGTCGCCGCAGCCGACGTCGAGCACGCGCGCGCCTTGGTCCACCATGGCGGCGACCACCAACAAGTCGATGCGCGCGCCGCCGGCGCCGCGCGCCGCCTCGGCCATGGTGAGATCGTATTTGACCCGCGACAGCATGGCGGACCGCTACGCGCGCAGGCCGCGCGAGCGCGCCGCGCCGTCGAGAAAGCCGCGCACGATCGCGAACAATTCCGGTTCGTCGAGCAAGAAGGCGTCGTGGCCCTTGTCGGTGGTGATCTCGGCGAACGAGACACGGGCGCTCGCGGCGTTGAGCGCGTGCACGATGGCGCGCGATTCCGAGGTCGGAAACAGCCAATCGCTGGTGAACGAGATGACGCAGAAGCGCGTCGGCGTGCCACGGAAGCCGTTGGCCACCACGCCGTCGTAGTCCCCCGCGAGATCGAAATAATCCATGGCGCGGGTCAGATAGAGATACGAATTGGCATCGAACCGCTCGACGAACGTGATGCCTTGATGGCGCAGATAGGATTCGACCTGGAAGTCGGCGTCGAACGAGAACGTCGGATTGTCGCGGTTCTGAAAGCGGCGGCCGAATTTGCGGTGCAGCGCGGCATCCGACAGATACGTAATGTGCGCGCCCATGCGGGCCACGGCGAGGCCGCGGCGCGGATTGGTGCCGTGCGCGAAATAGCGGCCGCCGCGCCAGTCCGGATCGGCCATCACCGCCTGGCGGCCGACCTCGTGGAACGCGATGTTTTGCGCCGAATGGCGGGTCGCCGCCGCGATCGGCAGCGCCGCGAACACGCGCTGCGGATAGCTTGCCGCCCATTGCAGCACCTGCATGCCGCCCATCGAGCCGCCGGCGACCGCGAACAGCGAGTCGATGCCAAGATGGTCGAGCAGCATGGCCTGTGCGCGCACCATGTCGCGCACGGTGATGACGGGAAAATCGAGGCCCCATGGCAGGCGGGTGGCCGGATTGGTCGAGGCCGGGCCGGACGAGCCCATGCAGCCGCCGACCACGTTGGGGCAGATGATGAAGTAGCGCTCGGTATCGATCGGCAGGCCGGGACCGACCATGGTTTCCCACCAGCCGGGTTTGCCGGTGACCGGATGCCTATTGACCACGTGCTGATCGCCGGTCAGCGCGTGGCAGATCAGCACCGCGTTGCTGCGCTCGGCGTTGAGCGTACCGTAGGTCTGGTAGGCGATCTGCAGCGGGGCAAAATCGACGCCGGCGTCGAGCCGCAGCGGCTTGTCGGCACCGAAGCGGGCGACCGGCGAATGCGGATGGTCCGCTTCGCGCGTGCGGTCGGCAAGATCGAGCGTGGTGGTGGCCTCGGCCATCGCGACAAATTCCGAAAGATAAGCGCATACGGCCCGCGGCAGCGTCGCAAGGCCGACCAAAAACCGGTAAATAGGCTGCTGCCGCCCGGAGTCAACGTTTTCTTTGCTTTCGCGGTTGCGCGCACTATCAAGGTACGCACTGCCGGAAAGCGGTATCCAAAACCATGTCCAAAGCGCCGCGCCAAGACCAGTCTTCGCTCGCCGATCTGCGGCATGAGATCGACCGCATCGATGCGGCCATGCACGCGCTCCTCATCGAGCGCGGCGAGATCATCGACCGCCTGATCGCAGTGAAGCAGACGCAGGAGAGCGGCTCCGCGTTCCGGCCGGCGCGCGAGGCCGACATCATGCGCCGCCTGATCGAGCGCCATCGCGGCAACCTGCCGCTCGACACCGCCGAGAGCATTTGGCGCGTCATCATCTCCACTTTCACTTACGTGCAGGCGCCGTTTGCGGTGCACGCCGATCTCTCCGCCGGCGACGCCGCGATGCGCGATTCGGCGCGCTTCCATTTCGGCTTCACCGTGCCGTTCGTGCCGCATATGGGCGCCGCCAGCGTGGTCGCCGCCGTCACCGAATCCAAGGGCGACCTCGGCCTCGTGCCGGCCTTCGCCATCGCCGGCGCCGGGCCGTGGTGGGCGGCGCTCGAATTCGACACCGCGCCGAAAATCATCGCCCGGCTGCCGTTCGTCGAGCGCGCCGATCATCCGGCCGCCATGCCGGTGTTCGTCGTGTCCCGCGCTGCGGCCGACGCCATGGTGACCGAGACCGAGATGTGGAGCATGCGGGTGTCCGGCTGGCGCGCCGCCTCGGCCGGCGCGGTGGCGGCGACCGCGGAGGTCATCGCGGTGCCGGACCGGGCATTCGATGGCGCCGGGCTCTTGGTTTCCGTCCAGCGCGGCGGCATCGATGCAGTGCGCAAGGCGCTGATCGGCATCGGCGCTTCGATCCGCTCCGCGGCCCTCGTCGGCAGTCACGCGACCCGCTATACGGTGCGCTGATAATTGTCCGCCGCTTCGTTGTCAGGTGGAAGAAGGAAAGAGAAATGTCCGCAACGCGTCCAAGGCCGCGGCCCGGCGTGCTCGACATCGCGCCTTACGTCCCCGGCAAAAGCAACGCGCCGGGCGTCGCCAAGGTGTTCAAGCTGTCGTCGAACGAGACGCCGCTTGGGCCGAGTCCGCACGCCATCGCGGCCTATGAGGCGGTCGGCGCCCATCTGGAGGATTATCCGGACAGCTCGGCCAGCGATCTGCGCCAGGCGATCGGACGCGCCTTCGGCCTCGATCCCGACCGTATCGTGTGCGGCGCCGGCTCCGACGACCTGTTGAATTTGCTGGC
>JASHSE010000220.1 GCA_030036975.1 Xanthobacteraceae bacterium
GCGTGGCCGCGCCGGCGGGCGCCGCCGCCTCGCCGGGCGCTGCTTCCTGCGGCACGCGGCCGGAGAATTTTGGTTGCGGCGTGGTTTCCTGCGCGGTCTGGCTTGGCGCCGGCGCCTTCATCTGGGTGAAGAGGTGATAGACCCCTGCGATATTGGAGCGGAATTCGAACGCTGCCGCCGCGACGACGGCGACGATCAACAACAGCACGACGGTCCGGATCACGCCGCCGTAGGAGCGCGGGGCGCGCGGCTCTTCATAGACCGCTTCGACCAATTCCGCCTGACGTTCCGAGAACGGCCGCACCGCACGCGGCGGCCGATCATCCTGCTCGACCGCCGGCTCGTCGGCAAAGTCGTAGGGCGGCTCGAGACCATGAAGCTCGCGCGGCTCATGCTCGACGGCATCCAATCCATGGTCGAAATGCGGCTCGGTCGGTTCGTGCTCCGCTGGCGGGGGGCTGAAATCGTCCTCGAGCGATGCGCGCGCAGGCGAGCGCGAGGCGGCGGGCCCGTAGGACTCGCGGGTGTCGCGCGCCGTCTGCGCCGCCTTGGCGGTGGCGGCGCCAAGGCCGTCCACCTCGTTCACCACGTTGCGGAAGCCTTTCAAACCGTCGTGGGCAAGCGAGGTCGTGCGCGCTTCCAGAATCCGGGCGCGTGCCGTCGGCTTTGCTGCCGGTGGCCGGCCGGCCGGCTGCGGCGCAGCGGATCGCGGCGCCGCAGGTTGCGGAGCGGCATCGCCTTGCTGCGGCGGCGCCGATGCTTCGGCCGAGGCTGCTGCCGCTGGCGCTGGCGCCGCAGCCGGCGGCGGCGGCGAGCGCGGTTCGCTGCGGTTCGCGCTCCTTGGTTCAGCCAGCGCCTTGCGCGCCGCCTCGGCTTCGACTTTGCGGATGGCTTCTTCGAGCGCCAGGCGCTCCTTGGTGATGTCCGATTCGGAGAGCGCCGGTTCGACTGAGCGCAGTTGCGCGACCAGAGCGGCGCGGGCGCGCTCGTAAAGCGCCCGCCGCGCCTCGCCGCTGTTCTTGGCGAGCCCGTCCACGGCCCGCGCGATCAGGGGGTGGTAATCGGTCATCAGCTAAAGCTTACGCCGCGCGCCGTTGGTTTTCATGCCGAATCAGCCTTCGAACGGATTGCGCATCAGGATGGTATCCTCACGCTCCGGGCTGGTCGACAGCAGCGCCGCCGAACAGCCGATGAGTTCCTCGATGCGCCGCACGTATTTGATCGCCTGCGCCGGCAGGTCGGCCCACGAGCGCGCGTGTGCGGTCTGCTCCCGCCAGCCGGCGATGGTCTCGTAGATCGGCGACACCCGCGCCTGAACGTGCTCGCCGGCCGGCAGATAGTCGATTTCGCCGCCGTCGAGCTTATAGCCGATGCAGACCTTGATCTCGTCGAAGCCGTCGAGAATATCGAGCTTGGTCAAAGCGAGGCCGTGAATGCCGCAGGTCCGCACGGTCTGGCGCACCAGCACCGCATCGAACCAGCCGCAGCGCCGCGGCCGCCCGGTGACCACGCCGAATTCCTTGCCGCGCTCGCCCAGCGTGCGGCCGATCTCATTTTTCTGCTCGGTCGGGAACGGGCCTTCGCCGACCCGCGTCGTGTAGGCCTTGCAGATGCCGAGCACGTAGTCGATCGCGCCCGGGCCGAGGCCCGATCCGGTCGCGGCCTGGGCGGCGACCGTGTTGGAGGACGTGACGAACGGGTAGGTGCCGTGGTCGACGTCGAGCAGCGCGCCCTGGGCGCCTTCGAACAGGATGCGCTTGCCTTCGCGGCGCTTCTCTTCGAGCAGCGCCCACACCGAATCCATATAGGGCAACACCGCCGGCGCGACGCCTTCGAGATATTTGCGCACCTCGCGGCCGTCGATGGCGGCGAGGCCAAGACCTTTACGCAGCGCGTTGTGGTGGGTGAGCAGGCGTTCGATCTTGCGCTCGAGCGTCGTGCCGTCGGCGAGGTCCATCAGGCGGATAGCGCGGCGGCCGACCTTGTCCTCGTAGGCCGGGCCGATGCCGCGCCGCGTCGTGCCGATGCGCAGCGCCGCGTTCGCCGATTCGCGGATGCCATCAAGCTCGCGATGCAGCGGCAGGATCAGCGTGGCGTTTTCGGCGATGCGCAAGTTGTCCGGCGTGATGGTGACATTCTGGGTTTTCAGATGCGCGATCTCGTCGAGCAAGGCCTGCGGGTCGAGCACCACGCCGTTGCCGATCACCGACAGCTTGCCGGGCCGCACCACGCCCGACGGCAACAGCGAAAGCTTGTAGGTGGTGCCGTTGATGACGAGCGTATGGCCGGCATTGTGGCCGCCCTGGAAGCGGACGACGACGTCAGCCTGCTCGGACAACCAATCGACTATTTTGCCCTTGCCCTCGTCGCCCCACTGGGAGCCGACCACGACAACATTCGCCATGAGGAATTGTCCCCACCAGCCCGCGCTAGACGCCCATGGATCGGATACCGGCCGCCGCCGCTGCCCCGGATAATCGATGATGCCGCCTGAGGCAAGGCGCCGCCCCTAAACCGGCGCGGGCGTGTCGAGGCGCGGTTTTCGCTGCCAATTGGGGCCGTTTGGTGCCGGCACCGTTAATCCGCTGCTTCGAGCCCTCGCGAGCCATGCGCCGGCACGGATTGTCGCAGGTTCCCGGCCGATTCGGATGCAGACATGCAGGCGCGGCGCTGGTCCTGGCGCGCCATCCGCGCTAGCTGCTGGCGGCCTAAAATCGTCCGGGGAACTTTTTCATGGCATGGGTGCGCGAAGCCGGCACGAGCCGCGCCGGCGGCTGGCTGTTCGACCAGCCCTATCTGTTGCTCGCGCTGACCTCGCTGTTTTGGGCCGGCAACACCGTTCTCGGCCGCTTCGTTGTCGGCCACGTGCCGCCGATCACGCTCGCCTTCATCCGCTGGGGTGGCGCTTGCCTCATCCTGTTGCCGTTCGCGGCGCCGCATCTGCGGCGCGATTGGCCGGCGATCCGGCGGCACGCCGGGGTCATGGCGCTGCTCGCCTTCACCGGCTTCGCCGTCTACAACACGCTCGCCTATTATGGCCTGCAATACACCACCGCCATCAACGGGCTGTTGCTGCAGTCGGTGGCGCCGCTGTTCGTGGCGATGTGGACGTTCGTGCTGTTCGGCGATCGGCTGACCTTGCGGCAGGCCGGCGGCATCTGCGTATCGCTCTCCGGCGTGCTCGTCATCGTCTGCCATGGCAGTCTCGCCGTGCTGCGCGCCACCGCGTTCAACCGCGGCGACCTCTGTTTTGTGATCGCGCTGGTGATTTACGGCTTCTATGCGGCGTTCCTGCGCCGGCGGCCGGCCATGCATCCGTTTTCGTTTCTGGCCGCCGGCATGGGCGGCGGCGCGGTGCTGTTGCTGCCCGCCGTCATCTGGGAGCTCGGCTCCGGCCGGACCGTGGTGTTCGATGCCGAAAGCGTCTTAAGCTTCGCCTTCGTCTGCATCTTTCCGTCGCTGCTCGGCTATCTGTTCCTCAACCGCGGCATCGAGCTCATCGGCGCCAATCGCGCCGCGCCGTTCATCCATCTGGTGCCGGTATTCGGCTCGGCGCTCGCCATCGTGCTTCTCGGCGAGCGCTTCCAGCTGTTTCACGCCGTCGGCTACGCGCTGGTGTTCGCCGGCATCACCGTGGCGACGCGGAGATAGGGTGGGCCAGGGTCACTAAAGCGACTTTGGAAGCCCGGCTTCCTTTAGGATGCCGTTTGCGGTGAAGCGCGACTTCAGACTTCTATCGACGGTCACACGCGCGCCGGTATGTGGGTTCCACCAAATTTCATGATCACCGCGGCCTGCCGCTTGAATTCATAGCCGCTCTCCCTCAACAAACGAACTACGTCGCGATAATAATTCGCCATTTGCTTATTCGGCGGCGATCAAACGATCGCTCGCCCGTGCGATGATTTCGATGGACGCGGGAAGATCGGAAATTCCATATTCCTCGAGCAGGTCGAGGATCATGCCGGGCAGTTTCGCCCGCAGTGCCTCCATGGTGTCCG
>JASHSE010000221.1 GCA_030036975.1 Xanthobacteraceae bacterium
GAGGCGCTCGACACCACCTTCGGCCACGACCGCGCCCGCATCGATGCCGCGATTGCCGCCTGGCGGCAGGCGCCGTCCGCCGCCACTGCGGCCGAGCTCAACCGCGCCAGCGAGCCGCGCCGGCTCGAACTGTTTCGCCGGCTCAATCTCGCGCCCGGCGGCACCGCCGCGCTCGTTCGCATGCGCGAGCAGCTGATGGATGCCATGGATCACCGCGAGGATCTGGCGGCGATCGACGCCGACTTCGTCCATCTGTTTTCGTCGTGGTTCAACCGCGGCTTTCTGGTGCTGCGCCGCATCGACTGGTCGACGCCGGCGCTCATTCTGCAAAAGATCATCCACTACGAAGCGGTGCACCAGATTCGCGACTGGGACGACCTGCGCCGGCGCATCGATCTGCCGGACCGGCGCTGCTACGCGTTCTTTCACCCCGCCTTGGTGGACGATCCGCTGATCTTCGTCGAGGTGGCGCTGACCCGCGACATTCCCGGCGCGATCGCGCCGATCCTTGGCGACAAGCGCGACGTGGTCGATCCGGAGCGCGCCACCACGGCGACGTTCTATTCGATCACCAACTGCCAGCGCGGCCTGACCGGCGTCAGCTTCGGCCACTTTCTGATCAAGCAGGTGGTCGAGGAGGTGTCGCGCGAATTCCCGCGCATGTCGACATTCGTGACGCTGTCGCCGGCGCCGAATTTTGCCAATTGGCTCAAGCGCGAGCGCGGCCAGGAAGCCTCGCTCGCGGTCGACGACGAGGATCGCGCGGCGCTCGCGGCGCTCGATCAGGCGGATTGGTGGCGCGTCGAGGAAACCTGCGAGCGGGTGCGCGAGCCGCTCCTGCGCGCCGCGGCCTGGTATTATCTGCGCGCGCGCAACGGCCGCGGACTGCCGGTCGATGCCGTGGCGCGTTTCCATCTCGGCAACGGCGCCCGCCTGGAGCGACTCGACTGGCTCGGCGACACCTCGGAGCGGGCGCTGGCGCAATCGCACGGCCTGATGGTCAATTATCTGTACGATCTCGATTACATCGAGCGCAACCACGAGGCCTATGCGCAGCAGCGTGCCATCGTCGCCGCCGGCGCGGTGCGGCGGCTCGTGCGTTCTCCGGTGCACGACATCGTGCCGGTGACGGGATAACAGCATTCCGTCACCCTGAGGCGCTCGGCGCCAACGGGTCCGGCCTTTGGCCGGCCCGATGACAAGCTCCACGCCGAGCCTCGAAGGGCGACGGCCGAGGCGCTCAAGCTGCATCCTTCGAGGCCCGCGCTGCGCGCGGGCACCTCAGGATGACGAGTTCAGAGCCAGCAAAGGTCCCCCATGCCTAACCTCGTCGGCGTGCTCGAAACCGTGCTCTATGTCGATGCCTTCGAGCGCGCCTGTCCGTTCTACGAGCAGGTGCTCGGGCTCAACAGCATCTATCGCGATGCGCGCCTGTGCGCCTACGACGTCGGCGGGCGCGGCGTGCTGCTGTTGTTTCTGCGCGGGCATTCGCTGGAGACAGTGAAGCTTCCCGGCGGCACCATCCCGCCGCACGACGGCAGCGGTCCGGCGCATATCGCGTTCTCGATTCCCGCCGACGCGCTCGCCACCTGGGAGGCGCAGCTCACCGCAGCCGGCATCGCCATCGAAGGCCGCACCAAATGGCCGCGCGGCGGCGACAGCATCTATTTCCGCGACCCCGACGGCCATTTGCTGGAGCTGGCGACACCGGGCCTGTGGCCGGGGTATTAATGAGGAGCAAAAAGCTTGATTGAGGCCAGACTGGTGTCAATTACGGCGGACTGCTTTCGCATAAGCCGACGTCTATCGTCTTTGACTGGCAATGAGACGCGTTGCGGCGTCGTGCCCGGTCCGCGCTTACGACTTGCCGTACACCGGCACGATGGCGCCGCGGGTGACGCGGTTGGCGGGCGCGGCGAGGAAAAAGATCGTCGCCGCCACGTCCTCGACCTTGGGCCACAGCGCGAAATCGGCCTTCGGCATGGCGGCGCGGTTCGTCGCCGTATCCATGATCGACGGCGCCACGGCGTTGACCAGAATGCCGTCCTTGGCGACTTCTTCGGCGAGTGCGGCGGTGAAGGCGGCGACCGCGGCCTTGCTCGCGGTGTAAGCCGTCATGCCGGCGCCGCTGCGCCATTCCAGCGCCGGGCGCGCCGCGACATTGACGATGCGGCCGCCGGCGCTGCCCATCGCCTTGATCGCGGCACGGCAGCACAACGCACAGCTCAAAAAATTCATGTCGAGCTGCTGGCGCAAGGTCGCGACGCTCATGTCGCGCAGCGGCCCCGCAGCAAAGCCGCCGGCGATGTGGATCGACGCCCACAGCGGCGCGATGTCCGCATAAAGCCGGGCCACCGCCGCCTCGTCGGCGAGGCTGCCGGTGACGGTGACCTTCACCTGCTTATGGTCACGAAAGGCGCAGCGCTGCGCCTCGCCATGGTCCAGGCACGGCACGTGGCACACCGCGCCGGCCGCGACCAGCTTTTCCACCACCGCGGTGCCGAGCGCGCCCGTGCCGCCGCTCACCACAACATGTCGGTCGCGAAAATCCATAGCGGAACTCCGATCGTTGTAATTGCGCGGCGATCAGAAAAAGCCGCCGATCGCAGTGCGACCAAAAACCTTAGTCCGATCTATCTCACCCGCGACGTACTCGCGTGGCCATGTTCGTGCGACTCATGCTTGTGACTATGCGGGTGCACATGATCGTGGCTGTGGCCATGATCATGATGATCATGGCCGTCGGCGTGGTCGTGCTCATCGTCGTGATCGTCGTGATGGTGGATCCGCTGGCGCGGCCGCGGCCCGCGCGGATCTTCGCTGAACACCAGCGATTTGATCGTCACCGGCACGGTGTATGACGGCATGCGGATGCGGCCGAGATCGATGTAATCGAAATCCCACAGCACGACGCCGTCGATGACCAGAAGCTCGTTGTCGACCTCGAGCTCGTCGCGCAGGATGTGGCCAAGCGTCTGCGCCACGTCGCCGTCCAGCATGATGAAGACCGGCTGCGTCTTGGCCAAACGGTCGGCGAGGCCGCGCTTGATGCCTTGGGCGAACGCCAACAGCCGCTCGTGCGCCGGCATCCCGGTCCAGCGCAAAGCGAGCGCGATCTCGCGGTCGGACTCGGCGAGGTCGAACGCCACGATGTGGCTCTTGATGGCGGCGGCGAGCTTTTCGGCATCGATCACATCGCCGCACACGAACGGCGGCTGCAGCACCTGCAGATTGCGCCGCGGCAACAGCATGCCGGGTGCCGAGATGTAGCTGGTATTGCCGGACAGCTGCACGCTGTATTCGGAAGCGCCGAGTGCGGTGGCGCGGATGCATTCGCCGGCCGGCAGCACCGGCCAGGGGAACGCGCCGGCCTCGATGCGCGCCCGGATGGCGCGGCCGAGCCACGGCCCCATGTCGCCGAAATCGCGCTGCTCGCGCTGGTAAACGTATTCGCCGACGCCGCCCGAGAACATGATGCCGTCGATCCGGCCGAAATCGGCGATCGGGTCGGTGAGATGAAGATGCACGACGTCGTGCGGCATCGGCCGCTTGGCGATCGCCGCCACCAACGCGTCGGCCATCACGTCGGCGACCTTCTGCATGGCGGCCGGATCGATCGTGTCGCCGCGATTCCAGTTAAAGCCGGCGCGTTTGGCGTGATGTTTGCCGGCCGGATCAAGCCGCACGATGGTGCCGTTCTCGACCACCTGCAGGCGGCCGCCGATATGCACCGCCGCGGTGGCGATCACCTTGCCCTTCTCGACCAGGCCGAGCTTGGTGGTGCCACCGCCGATGTCGATGTTGAGGATGCGCTTGTTGTCGTCGCTCGACACCCGCGCCGCGCCCGAGCCGTAGGCCGCGAGCATCGACTCCATGTGGTGGCCTGCCGTCGCGGTGACGAACTCGCCGCCCGCCTCCGACAGCACCGCGGCAATGCCTTGCGCATTCTCGCGGCGCAGCGCCTCACCGGTGAGGATGACGACGCCGGTGTCGATATTGTCGGGATGCAAGCCGGTGGCGATGTAGGCGTCGTCGATGATTTCGCCGAGTTTCCGGTCGTCGATGCGCTCCTCGCTCTGATACGGCGTCAGCGCCACCGGCGACTGAAACAGCGTCTCGCGCGACACCACGTAATAGCGGCTGGTCAAATCCTCGGCGAGCCGGCGCAGGTGCACGCGCGAGAAAATCACCTGCGTGCCCGAAGAGCCGATGTCGATGCCGACCGTGGTCAGCGACACGTTGTCCTGCCGCCACAGCGGATTGTCCTCGAGCGGGACTTCGTCGTTCTCGAAATCGTAGTCGTGATCGTGGTCGTGATCGGAATCCTCGTCGTGCACGTGGACGAGATTCTGGCCGTAGACGTGGTCGGCAAGGGTGTGGCCGGTCGGCTTCTTGTCTGTCTTGTCGTCCGCGTCCGACATTCTCATTCCTTTGTTTGTGCCGCAGTTGCAGGCTTTATTCCTGGCGTAGCCGGCCTGGTCAACGTCTCCGCTCATGCCCGCGCAAGCGGGCACCCAGATCTGGGTCCCCGCTTCCGCGGGGACGAGCGGAAAAATAGCCCCGGCCGACGGAAATCGCTCTTCCGCTCAAATGGTTACGGCCGGCCGCGATGTCCACAGGCGGCTTTTCGGCGAATCAGCGTACGCGCACCGCCGACCGCATCTCCGACCGTCTCGCCGGCATTGGCAACATCGCGCCCGATGGCCGGCCGATCCTCGGCCTCGACTCGCGCGATCTCTTAGAGACAGCGCCCACCTCGGGTCGCGATCGGCTGGGCCACTCCGCGGTCTTTGGAAATCTCAGGTCGGTTATCGTCGCCAGAACATCATTGGCGAACATTAGAGGCATCGACGCTGCCGGCGATGATATGCCCGATGCGCACTGTCCATCGGGCAGCCAGGACCAAACGCAATGCGACGCGCCACCTTTGTTGGGTCAGAGAATGGGCTCAAGTATGGCGGCGCGCCGCTCCAGGCATTGTCGTAGCGATAGGTGTACCATTCATCCCCTGGTATCTCAGGGGACGGCGCTGGCTATCGGGTCGCCAATTAGAACGCCTCCCAGGTCCTGTTCACTCGACCAGCTTCCGTCGGGGTTGCGCCACCGGGACCAAACAGCGCTGTTAGTTCCCCGGTAGAATAGCTGTAAAACAGAGGCCATGATCTTTCCCTCTTTCATCCTGTACCATTTTAACGGGAAAAACGCTATGGTTTACTACATCGATATTTCAACCATACAGCGTCGGACATCTCCGAGCAAGGGGCGTGATGGGAATGATCCCGAAAGCAAAAGCGGGCCAACCTTCGCTCATGCGCGAAGGCGCTTTGGGGGACTTCAAATCCGCCGTAGCTCGCAACGCGAGCGTCGGCGGGGTCGCGGGCACGAGCGGAAAAGGGGTCCCCGCAAGCGGAAATATCCCTCCAGTTCAAATGTTCCGGTCAGGCCGCGATGTCCACAGGCGGCTTTCCGGCGAATCGGCGTACCGGCGTAAGCTTAAAGCCAACGAGTCGAGCCCTCCCGCGCGCCTGGCCGCAATGCGCTTTCACGCCGACCTGCACGTCCATTCGAAATATTCGCGGGCGACGAGCCGCGATCTCGACCTCGAACATTTGGCCGGCTGGGCCGCCCGCAAGGGCGTCGCCGTGGTCGGTACCGGCGATTTTTGCCATCCGGCCTGGCGCGCCGAGCTGAAGGACAAGCTCGTGCCGGCGGAGCCGGGGCTGTTCCGGCTGCGCGCCGACGTGGAGCAGGCGATCGCCAAGGATTTGCCGGCGGCCTGCCAGGCGCCGGCGCGCTTCATGCTCTCGGTCGAAATCTCCACCATCTACAAGAAAGGCGACAAGACTCGCAAAATTCATCACCTGATCTATGCGCCGGATTTCGCCACCGCCGACCGCATCGCCGATCGCCTCGGCCGCATCGGCAATATCGCCTCCGACGGCCGGCCGATCCTCGGCCTCGATTCGCGCGATCTGTTGGAGATCGCGCTCACGTCCGGCCCCGATGCGTATTTCATCCCGGCCCATATCTGGACGCCGTGGTTCGCGGCGCTCGGTTCGCAATCCGGCTTCGACTCGATCAAAGAGTGTTACGGCGATCTCGCCGATCAGATTTTTGCGGTCGAGACCGGGCTGTCGTCGGACCCGCCGATGAACTGGCGGCTGTCGATGCTCGACCGCTATCGATTGGTCTCCAATTCGGATGCGCATTCGCCCGGCAAGCTCGGGCGCGAAGCGACCACGTTCGCCTGCGCGCTCGATTACTTTGCCATTCGCGATGCGCTCAAGACCGGCAACGGCTATGTCGGCACCGTCGAGTTCTTTCCCGAGGAGGGCAAGTATCATCTCGACGGCCACCGCAAGTGCGGCATCAAATCGTCGCCGCGCGAGACCTTGGCGCAAGGCGGCCGCTGCCCGGTGTGCGGCGGCGCCATGACGATCGGCGTGCTGCATCGGGTGGAAGAACTCGCCGACCGCAGCGATGCCGACGCGTTGCCGCCGGCGACTGCCGGCGAAGTGTCGAACCTCGTGCCGCTTGCCGAAGTGCTCGGCGAGATCGCCGGCAGCGGTGCGCAAAGCAAATCGGTCGAGCGCGGCTATGGCCGGCTGCTGTCGACGCTCGGCTCCGAGCTCGCCATTCTGCAAGCGGTGCCGCTCGACGACATCGCGCGGCTTAATTCATCGCTGCTCGCCGAAGCGATCGCGCGGCTGCGCGCCGGCAAGGTGTTTCGCGATGCCGGCTACGACGGCGAATACGGCGTGATCCGTTTGTTCGACGCCGACGAGCTGCGGCGCCGCACCGGCGGCGGCTTGTTGTTCGAGGCGCCGCCTCAAACTGCTCCCCTCCCCCTTGCGGGGAGGGGATGGGGGTGGGGGTCGGGAGGTCCTGCGAACACGTCGCTGCCAGCGAACGACGGCACTGCCCCCTTCCCCATCCCTCCCCCGCAAGGGAGGAGGGAGCAGCAGGCTTCACCGGCTGGCCCGCTCGCCAGCCTGGACGACGATCAGCGCGCGGCGGCGACGATCGTTGACGGTCCGCTGGCGATCATCGCCGGGCCGGGCTCGGGAAAAACCCGCACGCTGACGCAGCGCATCGCTTATCTGGTCGGCGAACGCGGCGTGGCGGCCGAGCGATGCCTCGCCATCACCTTCACCCGCCGCGCCGCCGGCGAAATGCGCGAGCGGCTGCGCATCAGTCTCGGTGCGGCGGCGAGCAAGATCGCCGTGCATACGTTTCACTCGCTCGGCCTTGCCATGCTGCGCGAGCACGGCAATGCGGTGGGTCTGCAGCGCGGCTTCCGCGTTGCCGGCGAGGCGGAGCGCGTCGCCACGCTTGCAGCAATGCTCGGCGTGCCGCAGCCGCGCGCGCAAAGTCTCATTCGTGCCATTTCCAAAGCCGCGCGGAGTTCTTCAGTCGCGGCCGGCGCGCTGATTGAAGCACGCTCCGCCTATCAGAACATTCTCGCCCACAACAATTGGCTCGACTTCGACGATCTGGTCGCGCTGGCCGTGTGCCTGCTTGACGGCAATCCCGAGCTAGCCGCAGCTTATCGCGCGCGTTTCAGCTATTTCTCGGTTGACGAATTCCAGGACGTCGAGGCGCAGGAATATCGTCTGCTGACGCTGCTCGCGCCGCCGCCCGGCGGCAATCTGTGCGTGATCGGCGACCCGCGCCAGGCGATCTACGGTTTTCGCGGCGCGGACGCGTCGTGCTTTAGCCGATTCCGCGCCGATTATCCCAGCGCCGCCGAGGTGGCGCTGCCGCGCAATTATCGTTCGAGCGGCACGATCGTGGCCGCCTCGTCGCAGGTCATCGCGACCGATGCCGGGCAGCCATTGGCCGAGATCGTCCGCGGCATGCACGAACGCATTACCATCCACGCGGCGCCGACCGAGCGCGCCGAGGCCGAATTCGTCGTCACCGCAATCGAACAGGCGATCGGCGGCCACAGCTTCTTCTCGATCGACAGCGGCCGCGGCGGCGGGGGCGGCGGCCAAGCCGCGGCGCTGTCGTTTGCCGATTTCGCCGTGCTTTACCGCACCGAGGCGCAGGCCGACGTTTTGAGCGAGGCTTTGGCTCGCTCCGGCATCCCGTTCCGCCGGCATTCGCACGGCGCGCTCGGGCAAGAGCCGAACGTGCAGGCATTGCTCGGCGCGTTGCACACCTTTGACGCAGCCGATCAAGCACTGGCCACCCGGCTCGCGGCGGCGGCCGCGCACGTCGTGGCGCGAACGACCGACAGCGGCGAAAAGGCCGCCATCGATCTTGCCCTACAACATCTGTTGCGGCTCGCCGAGAGCTGCGCCGGCGATTCCACGCGTTTTCTCGACGCGGTCGCGCTGGCGAGCCACGCCGACGTGTGGGACTCGCGGGCCGATGCGGTGGCGCTGTTGACGCTGCATGCGGCAAAGGGCTTGGAGTTCGCCT
>JASHSE010000222.1 GCA_030036975.1 Xanthobacteraceae bacterium
TGTAAATGAATTTCGGCGCGGCATGCACGACGGCGTACGGATAATTCGGCAGCACATCGGCGCGCACCTCGCCTTGCGGGCAGACGACCTCGCGAGCGGCGGCAATGCCGATG
This sequence comes from Xanthobacteraceae bacterium, assembly GCA_030036975.1. Taxonomy (GTDB): domain Bacteria; phylum Pseudomonadota; class Alphaproteobacteria; order Rhizobiales; family Xanthobacteraceae; genus BOG-931. Next base: position 114 of record JASHSE010000222.1, read on the forward strand.
AGGTCGGCCAGCCGCAGCAGCTCGACGATGCGGTGCTGCGTGCGATCCGCCGGATAGGAACGGCTCAGCGCCAGGCGTTTGAGCGTTGCGGAAAATCTGTTCGGGTCGCGCGGCCCGGCGCTCTGCCGTCCGGCAATGACGGCAAGCGCGGTCGGCCGGTCGCCGGTCTGCGTCGAGAGCGCGAGATCGTAGCGGCGCATGAGCCGGTGGAACAGGCGCAACGAGTAGCCGATGCTGGCCCGCTCCGGAATAGTCATGACGCCGGCGAGATCGGGATTGCCCGACAAAATGCCTTCCGTCCCGGCGAATACCAGCGCCTCGATCGACGCGCTCGGAAACGCCCGCTTCACGCTGCGGATCAGCGGCGTGGTCAACAGCACGTCGCCGAGCCGGCGCAGCGCCACGACCAGCACCCGCGCATCGGCCGGCAAGGCGATTGGCAAGGCGATTTGCAAGGCGGTTTGCCTGTTCGGCGCGTTCATTGTTTGGCGCCGTCGCGCTGGCGGAGCGCCATGCCGCCGGCGACGCCGACGCCGAACACATAGAGCCAGCCTTGCGTGTAATCGAACAAATGCGAGTTGAACAGGCACGCGACCACGTTCTGCGTGACGATAATGAGGCCGAGCCAGGCGGTGAGGCCCCCGCCGGCGAACAAAACCAGATGCGCCCACCACATCGCCAGCAGCACGGCGGCGCCGACGAGCCCGAGCTGGATGGCGACGGCAAAGATTTGGTTATGCGGATTGACCGAGCCGGCCGCTGCGGCTCCGGTTTGACCGACCGCGGCGTTGCGGAATTGCTCACCGATCGAACCGGTGCCGTGGCCGATCACCGGCGCGCTGGCGACGAATGACATCGACTTTTTCAAAAATTCCAGATGCAAGGCGGTCGAGCTCGGGGCATCGCGTGCCTCCCAGGCGCGTAATTCGCTGACCGAGGTGGCCAACCGCGCTCGCAAATAGGACGATTCGAACCCGGCCGCGCCGCCGAGCACGCCGAACACCAGCGCCGCGGCGACCAGCCCTTTCCAGCCCGAGTGGCGATAGCCGAGCAGCAGGACCAGGACGACGGCGACAAGGAGCGCGGTGCGGCCGGTGGCGACGAAAACGATATTGGCGAGAAAAGCGAAGGCGAGAATCGTCAGCGCGGCGGCCCGGCGCCAGCGTCGTTCACGCGATTGATCGAGCGCAATGCCGAGCAGCGCGACCGCGCAGATCAAAAACTCCTCGCCCTGAAGAATGTAATCCTTGACCGGAACGCCGGGCTCAAAATTGCGCCACGCCAAGGCCGGAAACAGCACCAAGAGCCACGACAGCAGCAGCAGGACCACGACGGAAGCGCAAAAGCCGAACAGCACGCGCATGCCGTTTTCGGAACGCCGGAACTCTGCCAACAGCACCGGGATGACCAGAAGGCGGTGGAACGCGCCGAAGCCGTGCAAACGCTCGTGCCAGCTCACGTCGGCCCACAACATGCCGAGCGCGGCGAGCGCCCAGAGCAGGACCGGCAGTCCGCCGGCGGCGCTGGCCAGCGCGCGGCGCAAGGCGCCGAGGTCCAGCGTCGGCAACGCCGCGACCAGCCAGACCACGATCAAAATGCCGGTCGCCGAGGTCGACCACGGCAGCGACACCGCCACCGCCACGGCGCTCCAATCGGCGAACTGCGCCACCGCCTTGCGGTCGAACGCCTTGGCGCGAAAAAGCGTCATCGTCGCGATGGATGTCATGCAGTCTGCCGGCCTCAGAACCCATTATAGCCGCGGGCCCGCCGATTGACACGGCAGCGCGCGGCGGCATGGCGACGGCCCGCTGCCCGCCGGCGCCGATTGACAAAATCGCCCTCATTCACGATAGGGCGCGGCAGCCAACAGCTTCTACTCAGCGAGGAGCCCGACACGCCGCATGCTTGAAATGAAAAAAACCCGCGCCTACCGCATCTATCGGCAGAGCCTGATCTACGACACCGTCCGCAATCATGGCAAGGTGGTCAAGCGCGCGATGCGGCTGCCGCGCTACCTTGGCTCGGCGTACCAGTGCCCGATCTGCGGCACCGGGCTGCGCGCGTTCAAGCCGATCGGCCAGTCGTATTGGCGCGACACCGAAAAATTCGGCACCATTCATCCGGCGAGCGCGCTGGAGACCTTCAACATCGCGGCGTTCTATTGCCCGCGCTGCGACGCCTCCGACCGCGAGCGGCTGACCGCGCTTTATCTCGATCGCGCGTTCCGTTCGCTCGATCCCGGCCGTTCCTATCGGCTGATCGAATTCGCCCCCAACGAAGCGCTGCCGAAATGGCTCAAGCGCTTTGCCTTCATCGCCTATCGGAGCGCCGACCTGTCGCGCAAAACGGTCGACGAACGCATCGACCTCACCGCCATGGACCGCTACGCCGACCGCTCGGTCGATATTATTCTGTGCTCGCACGTGCTGGAGCATGTCCCCGAGGACCGCAAGGCGATGGCCGAAATTCGCCGCGTGCTCAAGCCCGACGGCTTTGCGGTCCTGCTGGTGCCGCTGGTGATCGGCGTCGACGAGACGCACGAGGATCCGAGCCTCGACGAGGCGCTGCGCTGGAAATATTTCGGCATGGGCGATCACGTGCGCCAATACGGCAAGCGCGATTTCATCGCCCGCTTGCAATCCGCCGGCCTGCAGATCGAGCAGCTCGGCATCGACTATTTCGGCGCCGAAACCTTTCGCCGCGCCGGCATCGCCGACAATTCCGTGCTCTACGTCGCGCGTCCGCGCTAGCGCGGGATCATTTCAGCAAGCGTAGCCCGGATTGCGCGAAGCGCAATCCGGGAACGGCAATCAAGCTTGCCGAAGCATTTCCCGGATCGCGCGTTGCGCGATCCGGGCTACGAACTCTCGCATGAAGCGACCTAACTTCATCTTGCTTTAGTCGTCTCGTCCCGCAACGCCGACAGGCCCTTGTTCGCCACAACTCGATCGCTGGCCAACACGTCGCCGAGCCTTGCCTCGTTATCCGACAACCGCGTGCGGTCGGCGTCGGGGTGCCACAGATGCAGTACGCCGGTGGCGTGGCGGCCGTCCTTGCGGCGCACGCCGGCGCGAATGAGGCGCACGAACAGATCGGAATCCTCGCGGCCCCAGCCGGCAAAGGAGCTGTCGAAGCCGTCGACCGCGATCAGATCGGAACGCCACATCGCGATATTGGCGCCGCGCGCGCCGCGCCAGGCGCGCGGGCGCGCTTTGCGCAGCGGACCGAGCGGCAGCGCAACAAGCGGCGCCAGCCGGTTGATGCCGCGGCCAAACCGCGATGCCAGCCATTGCGCCGTCGTCCAGCACTCGGCAGTCAAATTCTCGCGCAGCACGCGCGCCGTCAGCGCGCGCGACAGCAGCACCCGGTTGCCGGTGACGAACCAGCCGCGCTCGGCGAGCGCCCGATGCACGGCGACGAAATCGCCGCGCGCGAGACAGTCGCCGTCGAGAAAGACGCAATAGGCGCCTTGTGCCGCCACAATGGCGCGGTTGCGAATCGCGGCGAGGCGGAAGCCGTCATCGGGATGCCAGACGTGGACGACGCGCCGGCCGCTGCGTCCTTGCCACGTCTTCACCACTGCCGCCGTGTCCGGCCGCGAGCCGTCGTCGGCCACCAGCACTTCGAAATGGCCGTCGCTTTGCCGCGCGAGCGACCGCAGCACGGCATCGAGCGCGTCCGGCCGGTTGTAGGTCGAGACGATCACGGAGATGAGATCGGTCACGATCGCGATCTCCTCAAAAGTGTGCGGCTGCGCCGACCTGATCCCGGCCGGCGTTACGATGCGGATTTGCCGGCGCGCAGGCCCGGTTCAGCGGCGCGGCGCACGATGTTGCTCGTCGAATGCCCCGGCATCAGCTCGACCAGAACCACCCTTCCGCCCGCGGCTTCGACGACCTCATGGCCGACGACTTCCTCGCGCGTGTAATCGGCGCCTTTGACCAGCACGTTGGGGCGCACGAGCTTGATCAGCTCGACCGGGGTGTCCTGTTCGAACACCACGACGAGATCGACGGCCTCGAGCGCGGCCAAAACCTCGGCGCGGCCCTCGGCCGGATTGAGCGGCCGCCCCTGGCCTTTCAGGCGACGGGTCGAGGCGTCGCTGTTCAACCCGACGATCAGCACGTCGCAGGTCGCGCGCGCTTCGACCAACAGCCGGATATGGCCGCGATGGAGGAGATCGAAGCAACCGTTGGTGAAGCCGATGCGCATGCCGCGGCGGCGCCATTCGGTCAGCCGCTCGCCCAGCACCGACCAGTCGAACACGATCTTGTCCTCGGGCGCGAGCGAGGCGGCCGGCAGGATGCGGTGGCGCAGTTCGGCGAGCGACACCGTCGCGGTGCCGCGCTTGCCGACCACGACCGCGGCCGCCGCATTGGCGGCGCGCATCGCCGCTTCGAACGGCGTCTGCATGGCGAGCAGCACCGCCATCACCGCCGCGACCGTGTCGCCGGCGCCCGACACGTCGCGCACCTTGACCGGGTAGGCCCGCACATGGACCGGCGCCGCACCTTCGACGTGCAGCGTCATGCCCTCCTCGCTGCGCGTGACCAGCACCGCCTCGCAGCCGAGATTTTTTGCAAGCTCGGCAGAAGCGGCCGCTACTTCCGCGTCGCTGCTGACCGGGCGATGCACCGCGGCGGCAAGCTCTTTGCGGTTCGGCGTGATCAGGCTCGCGCCGCGATAGAGCGTGTAATCGTGGCCTTTCGGGTCGACCACCACCGGCTTGCCGAGCACCCGCGCCGCATCGATCACGGCGCGAATGACCCGCGGCGTCAGCACGCCCTTGGCATAGTCGGACAGCACCACGGCGCCGACCTGCGGCAGCGCCGCTTGCGCGTAGGCGATCAGCTCGGCCTCGCTTTGCGCGCTGGCCGGTTCCGCGGTCTCCCAATCCGCGCGCATCAGGTGGGTCGAATGATGCTCGGAGACGAAGCGCACCTTGCGCGTCGTCTGCCGGGTGCGGTCGATGACGAGATCGGGCACGATGCCGCCGCCGTTCTGCTTGCCCAGCACGTTGGACAGAATGAGCCCGGCCTCGTCATTGCCGATCAGCGCCACGAAGATGCAGCGCGCGCCGAGCGCGGCGATGTTGCGCGCCACGTTGCCGGCGCCGCCGATGCCGATTTCGCTGTGGCGAACCGCCAGAACCGGCGTCGGCGCCTCCGGCGAAATGCGGTTCACTTCGCCATAGACGAAATCGTCGAGCATCAGGTCGCCGATGCAGAGCACCGTCTGCTGGGCGATGAGCTTGAGCGCTTCCTCGAAATCGAACATGCGTTGCGTCGGTCCCCGTGCGGCTTTTAAGGCAGGACGATTTTAGGTTGATGTGGTAGCGCTCGCACAACGCGCTCCCTCTCCCCTCCGGGGAGAGGTGAACAAAGTATGCCAGCCTCGAGTCTATCTAAAATCATTACACTCTGCCTCAGCGATAGCGATTCGGACGATCGAGATAGTGCGTCACGTAGCGCCGCACCGCGTCTTCCAGCGCGGTGAAGTCGGCATTATAGCCGGCGCGCCGCAGATTTTCCGTCTCGGCTTGCGTGAAATATTGATAGCTATCGCGGATCGGCGTCGGCATGTCGATGTACTC
>JASHSE010000223.1 GCA_030036975.1 Xanthobacteraceae bacterium
ACTTCGGAGGCAACCGCGCCAGGCTCCATGGCCGCGGCAACAATCCTTTCCTTCTCCGCACGCGGCCAATGCCGGCGCCGTTGCACCGACGTGATCACCTCAACCTGCGCCTTGGTCATAGGACTAGCCCTAGGATTAGCACCAGGACTTGACCAAACACCTCATCCCCGCAAGGCGGTCCTCACCGGATGCGTACGTTACAAAGACGATCCCTAGCTAATTTCCGCCTGCCTAATTCCGCCATAGAAAGAAACCCCAGGACTCTAAACGCCCAGGGGTTTGAGAAGGCCAGAGGACTATACTTTGTTGGCACCTGGCGATGGAGGGGAGCGAACAGAGGGGGGGCCGCCCGGGCACCAACTATTGACGCGGAGATAACCCAAGCGAGCCGTTCCGCCGCAATGATGCGTTGGTAGCAATGATACGTTGGTGTACGACTCTATGCCGCATTATCATTTGAGAACGAAACAACCGCCTTCATAGGTCGTTACCTTCTCCCGGGTGAGTGCGGCCTCAAGCTAAGAGGAGAAATTGAGCATGACCACGCTAAAAACTGCGACGTTGGCCGCCGCCTTAATCGCAGGCGCAACGTCGCTGACGATGGCGCAAAATGGTCCTTCCGGTGATGCCAACAGCAACGTCATGCCGCCGCAGAGTTATAAAGGGCCGGGCGGGATGGAAGACTACTCTGGATTAAACTTCCAACGCCCGGCGAACGCCAACAACAACATGCCACCGGCGAGTTACAAGGGACCGGGCGCGTATCAAAGCTACTCGCCGGCGGAGTTCGGAGGTAACACCGCAGCCAACGCGGCTGCGAGTGGCGGCAGTGGCACGCATGCAACCAGCCAGAAAACGGGTAGCGCGGAAAATACGCAGAAGGTCTTTCGCAATCAGAACGGCTACCGAGGCCGACGCTACAGCTATTACAGAGGCAGAGGGATTTACGGCTATTCTGGTAGCGGCAACTGCCACCTCGTTCGTCACCCGGTAACCGGACGTCTCGTGAGAGACTGCCGTTAGTCAGGTAAGGCAGTCGTCCCCGCTGCTCAGTTTTTCGTGCCTGGCGGCGGGGCCGCTCCACTGCCTGTAACCCCAATTCGCGGTCGCGCCGCAGCTTTACGTTTAACTGCGCTACTCAGCGGCCGGGCGTTGACGAAGTGATCTGATAAGTGTTTCGGCTAAGGCGCCGCGCTCAGCGCCCGCATCTTGCTTGCCGAGATCGCCTCGGTCTCTTCGTCGAGCATGATGCGCTCGACATTGTAACCGACGCTGCGGCCGTAGAAGACGTTGGTGATGTTCGGCACCGGCACGATGACGAAGCGCCCGGCGTAGGGCGCGAGCGCGGTTTCGATGCGCTGCTTGACGGCGAAGTACGGCAGCGGATTCTTGGCGTCGATGCCGTGGGTGTTGCGCACGGCAATGCAGACTTGGCCGACCCGCCGCAAACCCTCCTCGATCAGCCGCTGATGGCCGCGGTGAAACGGCTGATAACGGCCGACGAACAGGGCCGTGGGACGTTGCGGATCGAACGGCGGCCGCAACAGCGCCAGCGCCTTCTCGGCCCAAAACTGTGGGGTACCCTCCGCGGACACCCGCAGATCGAAATGCTCCGGCTGCGCGAACATCCGGTTGGTGTCCTCGAAGCGGCCGGCGACGATGCGGTCGAGCCAGATGGTGAAGGCATCGCCGAACGCGGCGCGGGTGTCCGGCGTCGGGCAGATGAAGTCGGCAATCACCGTGCCGCCGGCCTCGACCACGCGGTCGCACATCCAACCCATGCGCCTGGCGTGCTCGATGCGGTCATCGAGGGAAAAGCCGAGATCGCGCGAAAGATTGGCGCGCACCGCATCGGCATTGAACACCACCGCGTTGAGCAGCGGTGCCAAGGCGTTGGCGAGCGTGGTCTTGCCGGCGCCCGGCAAGCCCATGATGAGGACTTTGCGATTCATTTTTGCTCTCCCGACCCTCTCCGACTTGACGGGCAACCAATATGCGAGATCGAACCGCGATGCAATTGGGCGCGCAGCCGCCACGCCGGCGTTGCTATGCGGGCGTTGCTGCGGCAACGCGACACGCTCGTGCGACACTGCACCATCCGGCATTCCGCCATGCGATGCGCATTGATAAAGCGGGGGTGACCATGGAGAGAGCGACATGGTTACCGACGCGGTGCTTTGGCTGCTTCTGCTGGCGGCGATCGGCTTGATCACATTGGGCTGTTGCGCCACCCGGCGGCAGCCGATGCCGCAGCGCAATGAGATCCCACGCGACCAGCTCGACCGCGCGGCTTGAGCTTTCAACGGTCGCCCTCCCCGCGGGCGCCAACCTAGAAGACAATCCTCGTTTCCGGATGCGGCGCAACGCATAGAGCAGCGCAGCCGTGCGCGCTGTTTCGAAACCATGCGGCTCTACGCCAACATGGAACACATGCACCTGATCGACCCGCAAGGCGGCGCGGTGCTGTAACCCGAAATACGAGAATTGCTTCGATCGTCATTCCGGATCGCCGCGAAGCGGCGAGTCCGGAATCCATAACCCCAGTGCCGGGATTATGGATTCCGGGCTCCTCGCTTCGCTCGGCCCCGGAATGACGAATCTAATAAATCAAAAACCCGCCGGGGCACTGCCGCCCCGGCGCTTACATTGAGTAAGCCGCGACGCCGGATCAGGCGTCGTATTCGGCCGAAATGTCCTTGCCGGTGTAGTCCGGCATCATTGCCGCCGAAATCAGGCTGACGACGGCGCACAGCGCGAT
>JASHSE010000224.1 GCA_030036975.1 Xanthobacteraceae bacterium
CCGTGAGCGCTGCCGCCGTGACATAGACCAGCGCGCGGCACGCACCCATGATCGCCGGCCCGAACGGATTGCCCTTGTGGTGAAGGTCATAGGCGACAATCGCCGCGGCAAGCAGCGCGACCGATACGTCCGCCGCGCCAACACCCGTCATCGCGACCAGCACAAAACCGCAGCCGAGCAGCACGAACCCGACCGCCGCTACTGCATGGGCCGAAATGGCGCCGGATGGGATCGGTCGATCGGGTCGCTCGCGCGCATCGACGGCGCGATCGAAATAGTCGTTGAGAAACATGCCGCCGACGTAGCAAAGCGACATCGACATCAAGAGCAGGCCGAGATGCCGGCCCCGCCAATCATCGCTGCTGAGCACTACGGCCGCCAAGACATTGGTCCAAACCGTAGGCAGATTCGAAACCCGGCCGAGCCGCAGCAGGACGGCAGGTAGCGCAGCAGCCGGTGCCAGCACGGTCATCGTGGCCAATTTCTTCAGATCAATTGGGCGGCACCAATTGGGCGGCGCTCTTCACCGCAGCTCCGACACGGTGGTTACGATATTCGATTTGCGGTTGCGCTATGTCAACCGCCTGGATTACTGATCGCGTTCGTGCAAGCTTGCGACGGCGTCATGCGTCCCACAATCGTCATCCTCGTGGTCGGCTTGTCGCCGCGGCACATCGGCGCCGCGACGCCGCACATCGAGGCATTTGCCCGCGCCGGCGCGTTGCGGCCGCTGTCGACCGTGCTGCCGGCGGTCACCTGCACGGTGCAGGCCAGTTTCATGACCGGCACGCTGCCGCGCCAACACGGCATCGTCGCCAACGGCTGGCTGTTTCGCGATCTCATGGAGATTTGGCTGTGGCGGCAGTCGAACCGCTTGGTCGCGGGCGAGAAGATCTGGCAAGCGGGTCGGCGGCGCGACGCCGCGTTCACAACCGCCAATCTGTTTTGGTGGTACAATATGGCCGCCGACCACGATATCGGCATCACGCCGCGGCCGATTTACCGCGCCGACGGCCGCAAGCTGCCGGCGAGCTGACCAAACGGTTCGGCACCTTCCCGTTGTTCAATTTCTGGGGGCCGGCGGCCTCGATTGCGTCGTCGCGCTGGATCGCGGACGCCGCGATGCACGTGCGGCGCACCCGCTCGCCGACGCTCACGCTCGTCTATCTTCCGCATCTTGATTACGACTTGCAGCGCTGCGGTCCCGACCACCCGCGCATCGGGGCAAGCCTGCGTGAGATCGACGCGCTGGTCGGCGCGCTGCTCGCCGATGCGGCGCGCGACGGCGCCCGCGTCATCATCCTGTCCGAATACGGCATCACTCCGGTTTCGACGCCGATCCACGTCAATCGCGCTTTGCGCCAGGCCGGGCTGCTGCGCGTGCGGCGCGAAGGTGACGGCGAGCTGCTCGATCCCTGTCAGTCCGACGCTTTTGCGGTCAGCGACCATCAGATCGCGCATATTTACGTGGCGCGGCCGGACTTGTCCGACGAAGTCAAACGCATTGTTGCATCGCTTCCCGGCGTCGAGCGCGTTCTCGACCGCGTCGAGCAAAAGGCGGTGGCGCTCGATCGTGCGCGCTCGGGCGAGTTGGTGGCTTTGGCGCGCCGCGACGCGTGGTTCACCTATTACTATTGGCTCGATGATCGGCGCGCGCCGGATTTCGCGCGGTTGGTCGAGATTCACCGCAAACCGGGATATGATCCGGTCGAGCTCTTTGTCGATCCGGCCATCCGATTCCCCAAGCTCGCCGTCGCGTCGCGCCTGGCGCGACGCGCGCTTGGCTTCACAAGTCTGATGGATCTCATCGCTCTCGACGCGACATTGGTCAGAGGCTCGCACGGCCGGCTGACCGACAGCGTTGCCGACGGACCGGTCTTTCTATCGAGCGAAAGGCGACTCGTCCCCGAGGAGCCGGTCGCCGCGACCGCCGTCAAGGATCTCATTCTTCGGCATATTTTTGATTGACGGCGCATGCCCTCCGGCGGCGCCGCGTTGCCACACAACCGCCGGTCTGGTACACCGTAAACTATTAAAAGGGGGACACGATGGCGAACACGGACGGCAATGGCTCCGAGGGTCGGTTTTCCGAAGCGCAAGGCGAGCAATTGAGCTGTCCATGCTGCGCTTCGAAAAGTTTCGCGCCGCTCAGTTCGGCATTCGCCATTATTGCTGCATCGGCCTTAATCCAAAGGAAGCCAATAACGAGGCGTTGGCCGAAGCCGTGCTCGAGGTGCTGCTGCACTTCGCCGTCAAGGACAGCGTCGTTGCGATCGGCGAACTCGGCTACGACGAGCAGACGCCGCAGGAAGACAAATATCTGCGCCGGCAGATCGAGCTCGCCAAGGAGCTCGACCTGCCGATCATGATCCACACGCCGCACCGCGACAAACACCGCGGCACGTTGCGGACCATGGACGTTCTCGCCGAGCATCGCTTCAAGCCGGGCCGCTGCGTGATCGACCACAACACCGAAGAGACGGTGCGCGAGGTGCTCGAGCGCGGTTACTTCGCCGGCTTTTCGATCTATCCGCAAACCAAGATGGGCAACGAGCGCATGACCGAGATCGTGCGCCATTACGGCGCGGAGCGGATCATCGTCGATTCCGCGTGCGACTGGGGCGTCTCCGATCCGCTCGCCGTGCCGAAAACCGCGGCGCTGATGGCCGAGCGCGGCATCGCCGCGGCGGCGATCCGCCAGGTCACCTACCAGAACGCGCTCGCCGCCTATGGCCTGTCGGGCGCGATGACGGAGGCGGACTGGCTCGATCCGGCGCCGATCGATCAGCGCAGCCTGTTCCAGGGCAACAGCGTACTGCGTGGCGGCCAGACGCCGCGCATCGAAGCGCCGCGGCGCGCGATAGGCGATTTGCGGATCGCCTGAGCAGACGCGCACGGCCTCGACCGGCGCCGCGAACCCATCTCGGATACCTCAATCCAGCGCCTGCGTGCATTCAAGCTGCTGGCATACCCGGGAAGCGGCGCGGAACGCTGTTCTCTATTGCAAGTTTGCATTGCGAGGAGGGGCTAATGACGAGGAGACCCCATGAACAAGCTCGTATTTGCCGCCGTCGTCGCGGCGTCACTCGCGCCTGCCGCGGTGCTGGCTGCCGCCAGCAAGGCGGATAGAACCTTCATCACCGATGCCATTCAGGGCAATCTGGCCGAAATCCAGATGGGACAATTGGCTCAGCAGAAGGGGCAGAACGATGCCGTGAAGTCGTTCGGTCAGATGCTGGTCACCGACCACCAAGCTAATAACGACAAAGCCAAGCAAGTGGCGAGCCAGCTCGGCGTCACGCCGCCGACGCAGCCGAGCGCCAAGGAGAAAGCCGGCTACCGCGAGCTTTCCAAGCTTTCCGGCGCCGCCTTCGACCGGCAGTTCGCGCGGATGATGGTCACGGACCACAAGCAGACCATCGCGCAATTCCAGCGTGAGGCGAAAAAGACCAACGACCCGCTGCGCCAGTATGCCAGCGACTCGCTCCCGGTGCTCAAAAAGCACCTCGACACGGCTGAGAAGATCGAATCGAGCAAGAGCGCGTCGCGTTAGCGTCAGCTTGCGCGGCTACCTCTCTTTGCCGCCCCCCCATTTCAACGGACGAAGCAACAAAGGCCGGCCGCGTCCTGGTGGCGCGGCTTCCTGCAATGTCATAGAACCGGATACGGATAAAAACTTTCTATGGGAGTACACTTTCTGATGATAATACTGGTTCGCTGGGCCCGGCTTGGCGTAGTTCTCCATATGCGAGTTCGGCGGCCGGTGCCGCGGCGTTTCCAGGTGACATTCGGAAGTTCAGACAAGTCGCTGATCGTCCTAAAGGAAAGCCAATGCCCCTATATACTTTCGAGCTGCGCGATGGGTCCCGCAGCATTGCCGATACGGTGGGGGTGAATTTCGCCGATCGCGATCTGGCGCTTTGCTATGCGTATGAAGTGGTCCGGGAACTGATGGGCTGCCGCGAACGGCAAACTCGGACGTGGCGGCTCGACGTCTACGAGGACCATGACCGGCGGGTGTTCGAAATTCCGTTCGCGCGCCTGGACGAGACCCTCGACTACTTGGCTCCGCACTGGCGCAGCAGGATCGAGGACTTGTGCGACCGTTCGCGAGCACTTCACGAGACCTACAATGCGGCGCGGATCACAATGCACGAATCGCGGGCTCTGATCGCCCGCTCGCGCGGCAGGCCGTATCTCGCCACCGAGGGAGGGCGATCGATCATTCGCGAAAACGAGGAGGAGGATTCCAGCCGGGTCGGCCGCGTCGGCAGGGCCGCGGCAAAAATATAAGTGTCGGGGATGGAACCGATGACCCGGTCATCGGCCTTATAGGGAGAGGGAACCTCAGCCGCGGCACGTCCCGCGGCGCGGGTCGGGAAAAGGATCATGCTCGGCCAAGTCAGCGACAAAAACGCTTTTCTTTCAGAGCTTTCTGCAGCCGAATTCGGCGCGTTACGCAACCATTTGGCGCCGCTCGAGCTGCGCGTCGGCCAATGCCTGCATTATCTCGGCGACCCGGTCGAGGAGGTGGTTTTCCCGAACTCGGGACTGATCGCCATCACCATGCCGTTGCGCGACAATCCCGGTGCCGCGGCGGCTCTGGTTGGGCGCGATGGCATCGTCGGCGCGTTCCCGGCCCTGGCAACGGCGCCGGCGGCTGCCGACGCCGTAGTGCTTATCGGCGGGCAGGCGTCGCGGCTTTCGGCCGCAGCCTTCCGCTACGTGCTCGATCAGAACCCATCAATCCGGCGGCGCGTGGCGCGGTACGACTACGCCATGATCGTGCAATCGCAACAGACCGCTCTGTGCCACGCCGTGCATCCAGTCGAATCGCGGATCTGCCGGTGGCTCCTGGCGATCCAGGGGCGCTGTGCGGGCGACAGGGTGCCGCTGACCCAGAGCACGCTGGCGCAGATGCTCGGCGTGCGCCGCACCACCGTGACGCTGGTCGCCGGCCGGCTCGAAGCGACCGGCGTGCTCAAGTGCCATCGCGGCTACATGCAGATCGTCAACCAGGCCGAACTCGAGCGGCGCAGCTGTGAATGTCACGTCCTCTTCAACGGCTACCTCAACAAGCTCCTGGCCTATCCTGGCGAAACGGCGCCGGCACCGGAAGTCAGGCCCGAGCAGCCCGGTCTGCGCGTCGTCTGACGCGCGTTCGGCTGACCGTTGCGCTCGCCAGCGCACCGACGGGCTACGATCCGGCATCATCACGAAATGCCGACTAATCGCTGCGCTCGACGAAGGCCTGCCGCACCTTGTGCACGTCGCCGGCGCTGACCGCCGGCGCCGAATTGCCCCAGGCATTGCGGATGTACGTGACGACAGCGGCGACTTGATCATCGCTCAGAATCCAGCTGAACTGCGGCATCGACGAAGCGGTCGGCCCTTTGGCGGTGCCGGCGCTTTGCGCGCCCCGCAGCACGACGTGCAACAGCGATGTGGCATCGGTCTGCTGCACGGCGGAGGCGCCCTTGAGTGTGGGAAATAGCGCCGGAATGCCGCTGCCGTCCGGCTTATGGCAGCCGGAGCATTCGTCGGCGTAAATCTGCGCGCCCTTCTTCATCACCGACTGGTCCGGTCCGGCGCCGGCTTCGTCATTCTGACCCGGCTGATCCTTTAGATATGCGGCGATCGCTTTGAGATCACCGTCACGCATGTGCGAGGTCGAGAGGTTGAGCGTCTCGGCCATCAATCCGGTTGTCGTGGTGATCTGGTTATGACCGGTCTTTAGATAGGCGGCGATGTCGTCCACCGACCATGAGCCGAGGCCCCGCCGCGTATCATTGGTGATGTTCGGGGCCAACCAGCCTTGCAGCGCGTAGCCTTGCAGGCGCCGGCCATTGTTATCGGCGCCAAGAAAATTTTTTGGTGTGTGGCATAGGCCGCAATGCGCGAGGCCTTCGGCCAGATAAGCGCCCCGGTTCCATTGCGCGCTCTTATGCGGATCGGGGGCAAACGTCTGCGGCCGAAAGAACAGCTCGTCCCATAATGCCATGGTCCATCGCATATTGAGCGGGAACGGCAGCTGATCCGCCTTCACCGCGTTGTGCACGGCCGGAACGGTGTTGAGATAAGCGCGGATGGCGAGCGCGTCGTCGCGCGTCAGCTTGGTGTAATAGGTGTATGGCATTGCCGGATAGAGCCGGGTGCCGTTGCGGCCGGT
>JASHSE010000225.1 GCA_030036975.1 Xanthobacteraceae bacterium
GGGGCAGGAACGGGCGTCGGGCGGGCGGTGTCGCTCGCTCTGCTGCGCGAAGGCTATGCGGTGGTGCTGACCGGCCGGCGCAAGGAAAAGCTCGAAGAGGTGGCGCGCGAAGCCAATGGCCCCACCCTCGTGGTGCCAGCTGACGTCGCCGATCCGGCCTCGGTCAAGGCGCTGTTCGCCAAGACCAAGCAGACGTATGGGCGGCTCGATCTCCTGTTCAACAATGCCGGCATCGGCGCGCCGGCAATGCCGATTGATGAGGTGCCGCTCGACAGGTGGCAGGCGGTGGTCGCCACCAACCTAACCGGCGTATTCCTGTGCACCCAGGAAGCGATCAAGATCATGAAGGCGCAGAATCCGCGCGGCGGCCGCATCATCAATAATGGCTCGATCTCGGCGCACACGCCGCGGCCTGGCTCCGCGCCGTATACGGCGACCAAGCATGCGGTCACCGGCCTGACCAAGCAGACCGCACTCGACTGCCGCACCGACGAGATTTGCTGCGGCCAGATCGATATCGGCAATGCCGCGACGCCGCTGACCGAACGCATGGTCCAAGGCGACGGCGTGCTGCAGCCAGACGGCCGCAAGATGATCGAGACGCGCATGGCCGCCGAGGACGTCGGCCGCGCTGTGGTCTACATGGCGGGCCTGCCGCTCGACACCAACGTGCTATTCATGACGGTGATGGCCAACAAGATGCCGTTCGTGGGACGCGGCTGAGCGGGCGTCGTGCCGGCTGCCTGGCATGACTTTAACATGCTGCTCGGCACTGCCTCGGCCGCGCTGGTGGCGCTGACGTTCGTTGCCGCGTCGCAGGACATTGCATGAGAACGACACTTACCATCGATGACGACTTGGCGATCGAACTGGAGAGACTTCGCCGCAAAGGCAACTTGAGCTTCAAGGAACTCGTCAACGACGTCCTGCGTCGGGGCCTGTGCGCGGCGAATGAACGACCGAAAAAGACCAAGCCATTTAGGACCAGGACCTTCGATCTCGGTGAGCCGATGATTGACCTCGACAATGTTGCCGAGGCGCTTGCCTATCTGGAAGGCGAAGGACATAAGTGATCCTCGTCGACGTAAATCTGCTGTTTTACGCAACTAACGAAGCTGCAAAGCAGCATGCAGCGGCGCGCGATTGGCTGGATCGTCGGCTTGCAGGCACGGCTCGGGTCGGCATTCCCTGGCCGGTGCTTCTTTCGTTCCTTCGTATCATGACGAATATCCGAGCGCTGCCACGCCCGATGACCATGGCGTTGGCTCAACGTCAGGCTTTGGAATGGCTCGCCTGCGATTGTGCGTGGATACCGTTGCCGACCGAACGGCATACGCAAATCCTGGGAAGCTTCCTCGGCCTGCCCGGAATTCGCGGCGATCTGGTGCCTGATGCTCATCTCGCCGCATTAGCGGTCGAGCACGGCCTCATTCTCTGTTCGACCGACGGTGACTTCGCGCGTTTCCCAAGCTTGCGTTGGGAAAATCCGCTCGCACCATGATTGCATTATGCGATTACCTAAGCTCGGTCACCTTGACGTTGCTCCGCGGCTGCACTTTGGCGAGCGTCTTCACGTCGCCGAGCGCCTTGGCCCAGATGTTGCACGGACTCGCCAGCCGCGTTTCGTCGGCCTTCGAGATCGGCGTGCGGCCGAAGCCGATGGCGATGGCGTGGCCGTCTGGCCAGTAGGCGATCTCGCCCGGCGTTACGACGGCGCGCGCATCCTTTTCGCGCGCCACTTTCACCGGAATATCGAAATAAACCTCCTCACCCCAGGTCAACGCCGAACCGCTGATCGGCAGCGCCGCCGCGATCGCCTTCGCAGTCGGCGTGTCCAAAAGCTCGGCGTCGAGCGTAAGCGAGCCGAAGTCGAAGCGAATACGCACGGCGGCCTCCTGCATCAGGGCTTGCAGACAGGCCGATCATAGCAAGTCATGCGGCGGCAACACTCCCTCTCCCCAAGGCGGGGGAGAGGGCAAAGCGGTTTCGCGGAGGGAATGACCGCTTTCAGCGATGCCAGCCGCGGCCCCAACGGCCCCAACCGCCGTAGCCCCAACGGCCGTAGCCGAAGGCGAAGCGCGGGCCAGGACGCCAATAAGGCCCGTAGTACGGCCCCGGCCACACCACATAGGGCGGCGGCGCGTAAGCATAATAGGCAACCGGCGGGGGCGGCGGATAGGCATAACCCTCCTGGACCGGCGGCGGCGCATAAGCCGCGGGCGGCGCCTGATATTGCGGCACCTGGATATCGGCGGCCTTCGCGCTGTGCAGTCCGGCCCCGCCAAGCGCCAACAGGCTGACGCCGGCAGCGAGCGACACCTTGATTATTCTATGCATTTGCTTGCTCCGTGATGGCGTCCCACGCCTGCATTGAACATAAGCGGAGCGGCGGAATTAGAGCCGAGCGGCGGCGGATTTTGGCAATTACGGCAACGGCTGTTCAGAATGGTCATTCCAGGGCCAAGCCAAGCGAGAAGCCGCAGCGATTCGGAATGACTACCCTTCGCGCCTTCGGCCCGCGAGTTCACAAGCCAAGGGCAACACCACGTTGCGCACAGGCACGTGGATCGGGCTATAACGTGGCGGGGCACTTGGGGCTTTGTCGTTCATGCAGCACCTGCAATCGGCGCTTGGCGTCATCGCCATTCTCGCCATCGCTTTGGCCCTCAGCGAGAACCGCCGCGCGGTGCCGTGGCGCCCGGTCGCGATCGGGCTTGCCGTCACCTTTGCGCTGGCGCTGTTGATGCTCAAGGTGCCGCAGGTCGAAGTCGGCTTCGCCCTGATCACCCGCGCGGTCGACGCAATCGCCGCGGCAACGCGCGCCGGCACGTCATTCGTGTTCGGCTATGTGGGCGGCGGCGATCCGCCGTTTGCGGCGACAGCACCGCGCGCCGAATTCATCCTGGCCTTCCAGGCGCTGCCGGTCATTCTGGTGATGAGCGTGCTGTCGTCGCTGTTGTTCTATTGGCGCATCATGCCGCCGATCGTGCGCGGCTTTTCCTGGGCGCTCACCCGCGCGCTCGATGTCGGCGGCGCGGTCGGGCTGTCGACCGCGGCCAACATTTTCGTCGGCCAGGTCGAGGCGCCGCTGTTCATCCGGCCATATCTCGCAAAACTGTCGCGCAGCGAAATGTTCGTGGTGATGACCGGCGGCATGGCCGGCATCGCCGGCACCGTGTTCGTGCTCTACGCCACCATCTTGGCGCCCGTCATTCCCGAGGCCGCCGGCCACATCGTGATCGCTTCCGTGCTCGGCGCACCGGCGGCCATCCTGGTGAGTCTCATCATGGTGCCGGATCCGAAACAGCACCACACCAGCGGCACGCTCGGCGAGATCGGCCAATCCGCCGAATCGACCATGGACGCCATCGTCAAAGGCACCACGTCCGGCCTTGAGCTTCTGCTCAACATCGTCGCCATGCTGATCGTATTCGTGGCGCTGGTCTATCTGACCAACGCGATACTCGGATTGCTGCCCGCCGTCTTCGGCGCGCCGCTCACCTTGCAGCGCGTGCTCGGCTGGATCATGGCGCCGGTGTGCTGGCTGATCGGCGTGCCGTGGGCGCAGGCGGTGACGGCGGGCGGCCTGATGGGGATCAAGACCGTTCTCAACGAACTCATCGCCTATCTCGATCTCGCCGCGCTGCCGCCCGACGCGCTCGATCCGCGCTCGCGCCTGATCATGCTCTACGCCATGTGCGGCTTCGCCAATTTCGGCTCGCTCGGCATCATGATCGCCGGGCTTGCGACGATGTGCCCGGAAAAGCGCGACGAGGTGATCTCGCTCGGGCTGAAGTCGATCGTTTCCGGAACGCTGACGACGTGCCTGCTTGGGGCGATCGTG
Organism: Xanthobacteraceae bacterium; assembly: GCA_030036975.1. Taxonomy (GTDB): domain Bacteria; phylum Pseudomonadota; class Alphaproteobacteria; order Rhizobiales; family Xanthobacteraceae; genus BOG-931. The sequence goes on from JASHSE010000225.1 coordinate 3,845, forward strand.
GGGGTGCTGACGCCAGGGGTCGGCTGATCAGGCATCGGGGATCAAACATGATCCTAATGCCTAATGCCTAATGCCTAATGCCTAATGCCTGATACCTGATACTGCCATCAGTGCAGCCTGAACTCGCCGTCGATGGCGCGGATTTCGGCGGGCTTGATCAGCTTGGCATGCGCCACGGTGATCGAGTGCAAAGGGCCTTCCAGTTCTTCCAGCCAGAAATTGAGGAATTTGTTGAGGGCAGGAAAATCCGGACACAAATCGTAGTCCTGCCAGACGTAAGTCTGCAAAAGCCATGGATGATCGGGGCGCCGATACAAGATGTTGGCGGTCGTCAGACCATAGCCTTCGAGCTGCCGGCGAAAGTCCTGTGAAACTGAAGCCTCATTCGACACCATTGTGCCCTCCATCCCACCGCAGGAAGTCTTCGAGACTCGCTCTCCCATTTCAAGCCTCGAATTTGAATAAGTTGTTTATTTTCAATGCATTAGCAGCATCATCCGACCCTTGCTAACAGTAGGGGTGCCGCTGCTGTCGTCGGACCAACCGAGCTCGGCTCGGAACGGTTTCTAGCCAGCAGGCGGGAAATTTTTGCTAAGACCCTGGAACCCCTACGCATTTACCGACGCACGATTTCTGTTGGCAATCTCGATAAGTGAGTGCTAAAAAATTTCCAGGCGCCTCTTGCGGGCCAAAATTCATGTCCTTATTTGGCCGCCAAGCGGTCAGGCGAGGGAACCGCACCGGGCCGCTTAGATCAACGTTTCTCACGTCTGTTCAATAGCTTAGGAGGGCACCATGAAGTTTCGTCCGCTTCACGACCGCGTTGTCGTCAAGCGCATCGACGCCGAGGAGAAGTCCGCGGGCGGCATCATCATTCCGGACACCGCCAAGGAGAAGCCGTCGCAAGGCGAAGTCATCGCCGTTGGTCCGGGAGGCCGCGACGAGAGCGGCAAGCTGATCCCGATCGACATCAAAGTCGGCGACCGCGTGCTGTTCGGTAAATGGTCGGGCACCGAGGTCAAGATCGATGGCCAGGAGCTCCTGATCATGAAGGAGTCCGACATCATGGGCGTGCTCGACGAGCCGGCGGCCAAGAAGAAGGCCGCCTAACGCCCCGCGTTCGTCAATATCAGGAGTGAATCCAAATGGCTGCAAAGGAAGTCAGATTCTCGGTCGACGCGCGCGACAAGATGCTGCGCGGCGTCGACATTCTCGCCAATGCCGTGAAGGTGACGCTCGGCCCGAAGGGCCGCAACGTCGTGCTCGATAAGAGCTTCGGCGCGCCGCGCATCACCAAGGACGGCGTCACTGTCGCCAAGGAGATCGAGCTCGACGACAAGTTCGAGAACATGGGCGCCCAGATGGTGCGTGAGGTTGCGTCAAAAACCTCCGATATCGCCGGCGACGGCACCACCACGGCGACCGTGCTCGCCGCGGCGATCGTCAAGGAAGGCTCCAAGGCGGTGGCCGCGGGCATGAACCCGATGGATCTCAAGCGCGGCATCGACCTTGCCGTCGAAACGGTGGTCGATGAGCTGAAGAAAAACTCGAAGAAGATCACCTCGAACGACGAGATCGCCCAGGTCGGCACCATTTCGGCCAACGGCGACCAGGAGATCGGCCGCTTCCTCGCCGACGCCATGAAGCGGGTCGGCAACGAAGGCGTGATCACGGTCGAAGAGGCCAAGAGCCTGGAGACCGAGCTCGACGTCGTCGAGGGCATGCAGTTCGATCGCGGCTACATCTCGCCCTACTTCATCACCAATGCGGACAAGATGCGCGTGGAGATGGAGGACCCCTATATCCTCATCAACGAGAAGAAGCTGTCCGCGCTCAACGAGCTGCTGCCGCTGCTTGAGGCGGTGGTGCAGACCGGCAAGCCGCTTCTGATCGTGGCGGAGGACGTCGAGGGCGAGGCGCTCGCCACGCTCGTCGTCAATAAGCTGCGCGGCGGCCTGAAAGTCGCCGCCGTGAAGGCTCCCGGCTTCGGCGACCGCCGCAAGGCCATGCTGCAGGACATCGCCGTCCTGACCGCCGGCCAAGCGATCAGCGAGGATCTCGGCATCAAGCTCGAGAACGTCGCGCTGAACATGCTGGGCCGCGCCAAGAAGGTGACGATCGACAAGGAGAACACCACGATCGTCAACGGCGCCGGCAAGAAGGCCGACATCGAGGCGCGCATTGCCCAGATCAAGGCGCAGATCGAGGAGACCACCTCCGACTACGATCGCGAGAAGCTGCAGGAGCGGTTGGCCAAGCTCGCCGGCGGCGTCGCGGTGATCCGGGTCGGCGGCGCCACCGAGGTCGAGGTCAAGGAGCGCAAGGATCGCGTCGACGACGCGATGCATGCGACCCGCGCCGCGGTCGAGGAAGGCATCCTGCCGGGCGGCGGCGTGGCGCTTCTTCGCGCCGTGGCCGCGCTCAAGAAGGTGCGCACCGACAACGACGACCAGCGTCACGGCGTCGAGATCGTGCGCAAGGCGCTGTCCTGGCCGGCGCGCCAGATTGCGATCAATTCCGGCGACGACGGCTCGGTCGTGGTCGGCAAGATTCTCGAGAAGGAGCAGTACGCCTACGGCTATGACGCCCAGAGCGGCGACTACGTCGACATGGTGAAGAAGGGCATCATCGATCCGACCAAGGTCGTGCGCACTGCGCTCCAAGACGCCTCCTCGGTCGCCGGTCTGCTCATTACCACCGAGGCCATGGTCGCCGAACTGCCGAAGAAGAAGGAAATGCCCGCCATGCCTCCGGGCGGCGGCGGCATGGACTTCTGATCGGCCCCCACCCTAACCTCCCCGCAAGCGGGGGGATTGGGAGGGGAAAAATGCGAAAGCCCGGGGCGAAAAGTCCCGGGCTTTTGCTTTTTATCCTCCCAGGATACGCGGGTGAGGATAAATACGGAAACGACCACGGGAGCGAGGCGCGCGTTCATCCGGCGTCGCCTGATCCACCGTGGCCGTCGGGGCGGCGGAGACTTACAATACGCGTCTCCACCGCCACTTGGTGCCGACCTAACATGCTCGGATGACAACGACATGACTACATCATCAGGCCACGTCCGCGTCGGCATCGGCGGCTGGACCTTCGAACCCTGGCGCGGGGTGTTTTATCCGAAGGGCCTGCCGCATGCGCGGGAGCTGCGCTACGCTGGCGAGCGGCTGACCTCGATAGAAATCAACGGCACGTTTTACCGCACCCAGACGCCGGCGACGTTCCGCTCATGGGCGAGCGAGGTGCCGGCGGGCTTCGTGTTCGCGGTCAAGGGCCCACGCTACGCGGTCAACCGGCGCGTCCTCAAGGAGGCGGGCGATTCGATCAAGCGGTTTTTGGACTCGGGCGTGACCGAACTCGGCGAGCATCTCGGCCCGCTGCTCTGGCAGTTCGCACCGTCCAAAAAATTCGATGCCGCCGATTTCGGCGGCTTTCTCGAGCTGTTACCCGCAGCATTCGGCGGCACAAAACTGCGCCACGTCATCGAAGTCCGCCACGACAGTTTTTGCACGCCGCAATTTATCGCGCTCGTCCGCCAGCTTGGCGCGGCAATCGTGTTCACCGATCACGCCCGCTATCCCAATATCGCCGATCTCACCGGCGATTTCGTCTATGCGCGGCTGCAGCGCGGCAAGGACACGGCGCCGACCGCCTATCCGCCGCGCGAGCTCGACGCCTGGGCAAAGCGGCTGCTTCTATGGGCGCAAGGTGATGCGCCGGAAGACTTGCCGCGCGTCGATGCCGCGCACAAAGCGAAGGCCGCTCCGCGCGACGTTTTCGCCTACGTGATCCACGAAGGCAAAATCCGCGCCCCAGCCGGCGCCATGGCGTTGATCGAGCGTTTGAAGAAAGGTGGCGAATAGCGAATGGATGGGCGGAGCGTCGCCTCGCCCGTCGTCATCACCGACTTCACCATGGACAGCGCAACGTGCCGGTCCCGGCGTAGCTCTGGGCGCCTTTGGCGAACTCGCCGTCGAACTTGGCGAGCAGCGTGCAGCACGTTTCCAGCATGCGAAAACGATATCGATGGTCATTCCATCACGCCATGTTATGACATGTCACGTGATATTTATGACCATGCATGTGATATTCCCGCCAAAGGCGGCGCATTGATCCAAAGTGTCGCCGGAACAAATTATGTTGATCAACATAGGAATAGATTTATCGAAAGAGTGTTAATTGTGTGGGATTTATGAGTGCCGAAAGTTCAGCAGGTTGAATAGTCCAATGCCGGGACGACGCAGCAAACGTCAGACAATCCGCGAAAAGATTCTTGATAGTGCCGGCAGGCTGTTCAATCGCCACGGCTTCAACGCTGTGTCCATTGATGACGTCATGGCCGACGCGGGACTGACCCGAGGCGGTTTCTATAACTATTTCTCGTCAAAGACCGACCTTTATGCGCAATCGGTCGCACGCGTGGTCGGCGCCAAGCGCGACGCCAGCAACGGCCAAGGCCCTGCTCGCTTTGCTCCCGACCAGATCGTGCGCGACTATCTGACCGTTCACCACTTCGAAGATCTGGAAGCCAGCGGTCCGATGATCGGGCTGCCGAGCGACATTTCGCAAACCGACCGCGCGGTCAGGCAGGCCTTTGAATCGGCGCTGCGTTTCATGATAGAAACCTTCGAGCAAGGTGCAAGCGGTGGTGCGAGACCAAACCGTAAAGAGGCGCTCGCCATTGCCGCGCTGTGCATCGGCGGCATGGTGCTGGCGCGATCGGTCGAGGATCGCCGATTGGCGGATGAGATGCGTGAGGCGGCTCTGGCCCTCGCATTGTCTCTCGGCAACTGGACCTGAGCGCGCCTGACGCCGGTGCGCGGCGGCGGGCCACGCCGGCGCAAAAATGCCAACGGCCACGTCCAACCGGTGCGCGTTCATCCGGCGTCACCCGTCGTAACCGTGGCCGTGCCGCAGCGGAGTATCCTCAACGCCGCTTGCACCAAGGTGGGGGGCGGCGGCCGTTTATGCAAGCCCTGCTTTATGCCAGACTGGGCATGGCTTCGGCCGCTTGTTCTTTTGCGCCAACCCATTTGCGCCGGACGCATGGCCGACAGGCACGGGAGCACCGCCATGTCCATCGATCGAGCACGCAACGAAAGCGACCTGCAACGCGCCGTCGTGAGCGCAATTCACGAACACTGGGTGCTCTTCCTGGTCGAGGGCATCATCCTCGTCATTCTCGGCGCGCTCGCCATTCTGGTGCCGCCGCTTGCGACCATCGCCTTCACGATCCTGATCGGCTGGCTGTTCCTGATTTCCGGCGCCGTCGGCCTGTTCACGACGTTCTGGATGCGCACCGCCCCGGGATTCTGGTGGTCGTTGTTGTCGGCGCTAATCGCGATCATTGCCGGCTTCCTGCTCCTGGTCTGGCCACTCACGGGCGCGCTGTCGCTGACACTGGTGCTGACCGCGTTCTTCATCGTCGAGGGCGTCGCCTCGATCATGTATGGGATCGAGCACCGCAATCAACTGACCGGCCGCTGGGGCTGGATGCTCGTGAGCGGCATTATCGACCTGATCCTCGCCGCCATCATCATCGCCGGCCTGCCCGGCACCGTGGCATGGGCGCTCGGTCTTCTGGTCGGCATCGACATGCTGTTCGGCGGCGCGGCATTGATCGGCATGGCGCTCGCCGCCCGCAAACCCGCATAAAGCTGCTGCGGCATGTCGCAAGGCCCGCGGCTTTTGCCGCCACGGGACTTGCTATACCGTCCGGTCGTGCCGCGCTGCACGGCCTCACGCGTACCGGTTCGGGAGGACAAGAAAATGCAAACAGCGCTCAAGCTGCTGACGCTTGGCTTTTTAGCGTGCGCAATCGCCGCTCCGGCCCGAGCGGACGATTATCCGACCAAGCCGATCCGGATTATTTCCGATTCCGCGCCCGGCAGCGCGGTCGACGTCACCTTCCGGATGGTGATGGACCGGCTCGGCACCCTGCTCGGCCAGCAGATCGTGCCGGTCGATCAGCCCGGCGCCAGCGGCGCCGTTGCCGCCCACACCGCCGCGCAAGCCGTTCCCGACGGCTACACGCTGTTTGCGCCGGCGCTGTCGCTGTTCATTTCGCTCCCCGGCAAGGCCGAGAACCTGCCGCTGGTCCTGCCACGCGATTTTGTCCCGGTCGGCTCGCTGATCGACCAGCCCATGTTCATCTGCGCGAGCCCGGCGTCCGGGCTCAAGACCCTGCCGGATCTCATCGCCCGCGCCAAGGCCAATCCTGGCCAAATTTCCTTTGCGGCGACCGGCATCGGACGCATCACCCACCTCACCGGCCTTTTGCTGCAAAGCCGCGCCGGCATCAAATTGCAGGTCGTGCCTTACACGGGGGGCCCGGCCGCCGCGCTGACCGATGTGATGGGCGGCCGCGTGCCGCTGATCATCGAGGGCTATTCCGGCCTCGCCGGTGCCATCCAGGCGCACAAGCTCAACGTGCTGGCGGTGGCGGCGCGCAGGCGCCTGCCCGACTTCCCGGATCTGCCGATCGTTTCGGAGACGTTGCCGAACTTCGTCGCCGGCGGCTGGCAAGGCATCGTGGCGCCGCGCGGCACGCCGGCCGCGGCAATCGAAAAATTCAATGCCGCCCTCAACAAGGTGCTGGCCGAGCCGGACCTTGCCAAACAACTCGCGGCCCGCGGCGCCTACGTCAATCCGCTGTCGCCGCAGGAGACCAACGCCTTCGTCAACGGCCAGCAGACGCAATGGAGGCCGGTGCTGGATGCCTTCGAGGCCAGCATCAACAAATAAGACAGTCTACTCCGCGGGCTGCAGCGTGCGCGCCTTCTCGACACTGTTGGCGATCAGCGCGATCGTGATGACGGCAACCAAAAAGCCGAGCGCGATGACTGCGGTCGTGCCCAGCACGAGATCGAAGCCGCCGCGGCCGTAGAGGAAAGCGATCATCGACACCGCCGCCCCCGAGACCATGAAGGTCAGGAAGTAACGCACCGCATAGACCCGGCTGCGCCAGGCGTCGGCCGTGTAACGGGCGATGACGAGATCGTTCAGCGTGATCTGACCGTAGATCGCCGCCATGGTGAAGGCGAGCGCGAACAATAGCGACACACCGCTTGCATAGGCCGCCCACACCACGCCGGAGAACTGCATAATAGCGGCAAGCGCGAACAGGACGTGCAGCGGAAAGCGCTCGACGAGCCGGCCGACCGTGATCTGCGCGAGCGCCCCGCACAGGAACACGGCCGTGGTCAGGCCGCCGACCACGACCAGCGAGACCCCGGTGATGCGCTCGTCGACAATCTTCGGCAGCGCGACCGAAATGGTGTTGAACACGAGGCCGGCGCTGAGCGCGACGACCACGAAGAGGCCGAAAATTGTCGCCGCGACCGGCGCCGGCAGCGTGACGTCGGCGGCAGCACTGCGCTTTCCGGCATGCCGGCCTTCGCTGGGAACGAACCAGAGATAGGCCGCGCCAGTCGCCATACAGATGAGGCCCGGCACCAGGAATGCGCCGCGCCAGGACAACGCCGCTGTCAGCGCCGCAGTAATGCCGGCGGCGAGCGACACGCCGAGATTGCCGCAGACGCCGTTGAAGGCGAGCGTGCGGCCGCGCTGTGTTGCGGCATCGAGGATCATCGCGGTGCCGACCGGATGATAGATTGCGGCAAAGATGCCGAGCGCGAACAGCGCGACGGTCAGCACGACGAGCGAAGGCGCGAACGCCGCGGCGACGAGCGAAGCACCGCAGCCGAAATAAAAACCGAGCATCATGTTGCGCCGGCTCCAGCGGTCGCCGAGCCAGCCCGCCGGCAGGGAGAACAGGCCGAACGCCACGAACGAAGCGGTCGAGAGCGCGATCAGCGTGGCGTACGAGCGGCCATAGGCTGCCTGCAGTTCGATGACGACGGTCGGATAGATCAGGATGACGAAATGATCGAGCCCGTGGGCGAGATTGAGGAAGCCGATCGCGAGACGCCGCTGCGCCCCGTCTCGATCGGCGGCGGCAGGCTGGCTGGCGATGGAAACCCCGGCGCTCATGGCGATTCCCTTTATGTGCTGCGTCACATATATCGCGCTGCTTGTCATGGACCTACCCGAATCCTGCAAGGCAGACCGGCTAAGCGCCGGACACCTGCCGCGGCGGGTGGTTGTGAGCCTGCCGCCGCGACGGCACAATAAGGTATGGTCAGCGCAACAATTGCGGAGGGAGCGATGCCGAAAACGCCCGACTATTTCGCCGGCAAGACCATCATCATTACCGGTGCCGCGAGCGGCATCGGCCACGCCACTGCGCTGATTTTCGCCCGCGAAGGCGCCAACGTAGTCTGCGCCGACATCAACGAAGCCGGCGCGCGGGCGACCGCGAGCGAGGTCAACGGCAAGGGCAGCCAGGCGCTGGCGCTCGCCGTCGACGTCACCTCGCGCCAGGCGGTCAACGCCATGGTCGAGCGCGCGCTCGCCGCGTTCGGCAGCGTGCAGTTTTTGTTCAACTCGGCGGGCGCCGCCATCCGCCGTGCCAAGTTTCTGGAAATCGACGACGCGCTGCTGGAAAAGACCTTCGCGCTCAACGTCAACGGCACGCTCTACGCCATGCAGGCGGTGCTGCCGCACTTTTTGGCGCAAAAGCACGGCGTCATCGTCAACATGGCGAGCATGGCGCATCGCCGCGGCGGCCCCGGCTCGTCGATCCATTACGCCGCGGCGAAGGGCGCGGTGGTATCGATGACCATGGGCGTGGCGCGCGAATACGCCACGTCCGGCATTCGCGCGCTGTCGATCTCGCCGGGACCGATCAAGACGCCGTTCCAGGCGGCAGCGCAGTCGTCGCCCGAACTGATCAAGCGCTTCCTCGACGACGTGCCGATGGGCCGCTTCGGCGAGGCAGAGGAGATCGGCGAACTGGTGCTATTCATGTGCTCCGACGCCTGCCCGTTCATGACCGCCGACACGGTCTATGTGAACGGCGGCGGCGGCTGGCGGTAAATGTAGGGTGGGTTAGCGCCGCAAGGCGCGTAACCCACCAAGCTGCAGGGTGGGTTACGCCGCTACGCGGCTAACCCACCCTACGAAGTACGCGGCTTCCAATTCACCAGGAACACGCCGGCGACGCAGAGGGCCATGCCGGCGAGCGCCAGCGGTTTGAGCGTCTCGTCGAACAGCGCCC
>JASHSE010000226.1 GCA_030036975.1 Xanthobacteraceae bacterium
GGTCAAGCGCCGGCCAGTCGGTCCGCTGCCACGAGGGCCCGCTTGCGTTTTTGGCGACGTCGCCGGCATCGTCCTTCAGACCGGCGAAGAACGCTTGCCATTGCGCATCGACGGCCTTCGGGTCGGCCTCGTAGCGCGCATAAAGGTCGTCGATATACGAGGCGTTGCCGCCGTAGAGAAACGCGCTGACCGCGAAAGCGGCGTTCGCATCCTGTCGAGACATTGACCAGTCCTGGGCGATTCTTCGGTTTCCGGGGTAAGACGAAGCACCGGCAAAGAGACAGGAGAAACCTGAAGAACGTGTGTCGAAAAACCGAATCGGGCGATGGAAGCCCGCGTTGTACCCTATTTAGGTGCCCGGTGGGTCCGGCAAAAGGCGCAAGAAATGAATTAACCCTTCAACAGTTCGGCAAGCGTCTTGCCGAGCCGCGCCGGCGACGGCGAGACCTTGATGCCGGCCGCTTCCATGGCGGCGATCTTGGACCCGGCGTCGCCCTTGCCGCCGGCGATGATGGCGCCGGCATGGCCCATGCGGCGGCCCGGCGGGGCGGTGCGCCCGGCAATGAAGCCGACCGTCGGCTTTTTGCGGCCGCGCTTGGCTTCGTCCTTGAGGAACTGCGCCGCGTCTTCCTCGGACGCGCCGCCAATCTCGCCGATCATGACGAGCGCCTCGGTGGCCTTGTCGGCCAGGAACATTTCCAGCACCTCGATGAAATCGGTGCCCTTCACCGGATCGCCGCCGATGCCGACCGCGGTGGTTTGGCCGAGGCCCTCCTGCGTTGTCTGGAACACGGCCTCGTAGGTCAGGGTGCCCGAGCGCGACACGATGCCGACCTTGCCGGGCTTGAAAATGCTGCCCGGCATGATGCCGATCTTGCATTCGCCTGCCGTCATCACGCCCGGGCAGTTTGGCCCGATCAGGCGCGATTTTGACCCGGACAGCGCGCGCTTGACCTTGACCATGTCGGCGACCGGAATGCCTTCGGTGATGGCGATGATGAGCGGGATTTCGGCGGCGATGGATTCGCAGATGGCGTCGGCGGCGCCGGCCGGCGGCACGTAGATCACGCTGGCGTCGCAGCCGGTTTTTTCCTGCGCCTGCGCAACCGTGTCGAAAACCGGCAGGCCGAGATGGGTCGAGCCGCCTTTGCCGGGCGAGGTGCCGCCGACCATCTTGGTGCCGTAGGCAATCGCCTGCTCGGAATGGAACGTACCGTTCTTGCCGGTAAAGCCCTGGCAGATGACTCTGGTGTTCTTGCCGATGAGGATGGGCATGGAGCGCTTCACCGATAGATTTGGTTTCGGCGGAACACCCCTTGAGAAGCGGGTTGATCTACGCCAAGCCCATCTTGAACATAGAGCCTGATTGTGTCGACAACGCTCATCCCCCGATATCGAGCGCATTGTTCAAGCTTCTCGAATTCGTCAGGTGAAAAAGCGATCGTCACGCTTCGCTGTGAAGACAGATTATCGTCACTCATCGCTCAGCTCCCGCGGATCGCGCGCACGATCTTCTGCGCGGCGTCGTCGAGGTCGTCGGCCGAGGTGACGTTGAGGTTCGACTTGGCGACGATGTCCTTGCCGAGCTCGACATTGGTGCCTTCGAGTCGCACCACCAGCGGTACGCGCAGGCCGACCTCCTTGACGGCGGCGACCACGCCCTTGGCGATGATGTCGCAGCGCATGATGCCGCCGAAAATATTGACCAAAATGCCTTTGACGTTGTGATCGGACGTGATGATTTTGAACGCGGCCGCCACTTTCTCCTTGGTGGCGCCGCCGCCGACGTCCAGAAAATTCGCCGGCGTCTCGCCGTAGAGCTTGATGATGTCCATGGTCGCCATGGCGAGGCCGGCGCCGTTGACCATGCAGCCGATAGTGCCGTCGAGCGCCACGTAATTGAGATCGTATTTGGAGGCCTCGATCTCCTTCTCGTCCTCCTCGTTCAGGTCGCGCAGCGCCACCACGTCGGGATGGCGGTACAGCGCGTTGTCGTCGAAGCCGACTTTGGCGTCGAGGCAGATCAGCTGGCCGGATTTGGTGACGACGAGCGGATTGATCTCAAGCAGGCTCATGTCCTTGGCGACGAAGGCCTGATAGAGCTTCGGCAGCGCGTCGCCGGCTTGCTTGGCGACGTCGCGGTTAAATCCCAGTGCGCGGGCGACGCGGCGGGCATGATGCGGCATGAAGCCGGTCGCCGGATCGACCGAAAAGCTCAAAATCTTGTCCGGGCGCGTGCCCGCCACCTCCTCGATCTCAACGCCGCCTTCGGTCGAGGCCACGAAGGCGACGCGCGAGGTGGCGCGGTCGACCAGCGCCGACAAGTAATATTCGCGCTCGATCGCGGAGCCTTCCTCGATGTAGAGCCGGCGCACTTCCTTGCCGTGCGGCCCGGTCTGATGCGTCACCAGGATCGAGCCGAGCAGCCGGGCGGCCTCGCGTTTAACCTCGTCGACCGACTTCACCACCTTGACGCCGCCGGCCTTGCCGCGGCCGCCGGCGTGAATCTGGGCCTTCACCACCCAGACCGGGCCGCCGAGGTCTGTCGCGGCTTTCTCGGCTTCCGCGACGCTGAAGGCGGCAATGCCGCGCGGCACCGGCACGCCGAATTCGCGTA
>JASHSE010000025.1 GCA_030036975.1 Xanthobacteraceae bacterium
GCGCGACCGCCATCCTCTCGCGGCCGCTTACGTCGAGGCGGCCGTGCAGTGCGGCTATCCGCGCAACGACGATTTCAACGGCGCAGCACAGGAAGGCGCCGGGTATTATCAGACCACGATGCGGCGCGGCGTGCGTTCCTCGACCGCAGACGGCTATCTGAAGCAAGCGCGCCGCCGCGCCAATCTCAAGGTGGTTCGTGAAGCGCTGGCGACACGCATAGTCTTCGACGGCTGCCGCGCAAGCGGCATCGAATGTCTTGTCGGCGCCGAGAAACGCAGCGCCCGCGCCAACGTCGAGGTGATCCTCGCATCCGGAGCGTTCAATTCACCGCAGCTCCTGCAGCTCTCGGGCGTCGGACCGGCGGCGCTGCTTCGCTCGCACGGCATTCCCGTCGTCGCCGATGCCGAGGGCGTCGGCGAGGATCTCAACGACCATATTTCAGGGCGCATCGTGTTCCGTTGCAAGAACACGCTCACGCTCAACGACGCGGTCCGCACCTGGAGCGGAAGGCTCAGGCATGGCCTGCACTACATCCTCACGCGCCGCGGTTATCTCGCCATTCCGGCGGTCTCCTCCGCGGTCTTCGTGCGCGCGCTCGCTACCTCGGCGACGCCCGATTCGCAGTGCTCGATTTCCCTGTTCTCGGCGCAAACCATAGGCGGTGAACTGCATCCGTTCCCCGGCGTAACCGGCAACTGCGTGTTGCTGCGGCCGGAGAGCCGCGGCTATGTGCGTATCAAATCCACCGATCCACGACAGGCTCCGGCCATTCATCCGAACTATCTTTCGACGCAGCGGGACTGCGAGACCATCGTGGCCGGCGTCAACGTGATGCGCCGCATCTTCAACGCGCCCGCGATGGCGCGTTACATCGCCGAGGAGATCGAGCCGGGAGCGCGATGCGACAATGACGACGCGCTGCTCGATTTCATCCGCCGCCGCGGCTCGACCACCTATCATCCCGTGGGCACTTGCCGCATGGGCCGGGATCATAAGGCCGTGGTCGATGAGCGGCTGCGCGTGCGTGGCTTGTCCGGCCTGCGCGTCGTCGACGCCTCGATCATGCCGACCGTCGTTTCCGGCAATACCAACGCCGCCACGATCATGATCGGCGAGAAAGGTGCGGACATGATCCTTGAGGATGCCAAGGCCGGAGCGTCGACTGCCCGCGCCGTTCGGGCGGCTTAGCACTCAGGCTTAGCTTCACGATTTATCCATCGCATTATCGGCGACGAGCGCGGCGCCGTTGATATAGCTTGCCGCGTCCGATACCGCGAAAACGATGAGGTTGGCGATCTCCTCGGGCGTGCCCCAGCGGGTATCGCGGGCGCCCTGATTGCTCGACCATTGCGCTCGTTCGCGCGCGGCAGCCTCGGCACTGAGCGCGCGCTTTGCCATTTCCCGCTCCCACTTGGCGAAGCGCTCCGGCGTGTAGATGAAGCCCGGTATCACGCAGTTGACCCGGATGTTATGCGGCGCAAGTTCGTTGGCGAGCACCTTGGAGAATCGGATCTCGGCCGCTTTCGCCGGTCCCGTGCAAGACGACAAGAACGGCGGGTTGAGCGTCATGATCCCGGTTTCGCCGCTCACATTGACGATGCAGCCGCCGCCTTGCGCGATCATCATCGGCACGATGCGCTGACAGATGCGGAATTGCGCGAAGAAATTGATCGCCATGCCATCGACAAGCTCGGCATCGGTCACATCGAGAAACGGCTTGTAGGTGCCGGTGCCGGCATTGTTGACGAGGATGTCGATGCGGCCGAGTTTTTCGCGCACGATGGCCGGAATCGTTTCGACCTGATCGATCTTGGTCACGTCGAGCGGTTGGGTCTCGATTTGACTTTGCGTCGTCCGCGCGATGTCGTGTGCGGCTTCCGCAAGCGCCGCCTCACGGCGCGCGCAGATCAGAACTTTCACCCCCTCGCGCGCCAGCGCGCGCGCAGTTTCGAGGCCTATTCCCTTGCTCCCGCCGGTGACGAGCGCCGTCTTGCCTGCAAGCCCGAGCTCCATTTGCCCATACCTCCTTGCGCTTCCCTTGCATTGCCCGATCGCGGATCGCCGCGCTGCCGCCAAGCAGGATAAATCCCGAATCCTCGGTGGGTCGCATCCCGACTGGAAAAGCCGCATCCCGCGGCGGAGCTTTCCGGCCTATCCAACCGGCGATATAGTACGCGGCAAAGAGAGCACGACAAACGTCGGCCGTAATCCGAGCCACTGCAGGGAGGTATTCAGATGTCGCTCACTCGTCGTCAAGCGTTGAAGTCCGCCGCCGCTGTCGCCGCAATCGGCTTGGCCAAACCCGCGATCGCCGCGAACGAACCGATCCGCGTCGGCTATCTGCCGGCGCTGACCGGCCCGTCGTCCTCGACCGGCATCGGCATCACCCGCGGCGCCGAACTGGCCGTGAAGGAGATTAACGACGCCGGCGGCGTCAACGGCCGGATGATCGAATTGGTCACCCGCGACACCCAGAGCGATCCGACCAAGGCGGTGAATGCGGCCGCCGAGCTGGTGAACCAGCAGCACGTTGACGTGATGTTCGGGCCGCTCAATTCCGGCGAGTCGCTCGCCGTGGTGCCACAACTTGCGCGTATGAAGATGCCGCAGATGCATCCGTGCTGGGTCGACAGCCTGACCGACCCCAAGAAATATCCGATGTGCTTCCGCGACGCACCGACCAACCAGCAGATCGGCAGCGCGGCGAACCGCTACGTGGTCAAGGTGCTCAACAAGAAGAAGGTGGCGGTCATCAGCGATACCACCGGCTACGGCACCGCCTCCGTCAATGCCTATGTGCCGATGCTCAAGACCATGGGCGCCGATGTCGTCTATCAGGGCAATATCGACGCCGCCAATCCGGACCTCAAGCCCGAGCTCTTGCGCATGCAGTCCGCGGGCGCGGAAGCGATCATGCCATGGAGCGTCAATGCCGGCTTTCTCTCCCGCATAATCAATACGCGCGGCGACATGGGATGGGACG
>JASHSE010000227.1 GCA_030036975.1 Xanthobacteraceae bacterium
GCCTCCAGCGCCGTCACAACGTCCTCGACGATGTCGTCCGGATGTTCGAGGCCGACGGAGACGCGCACCAGGCCGTCGCTGATGCCGAGCTCGGCGCGCTGCGCCGGCGTCAGCCGCTGGTGCGTGGTCGTCGCCGGATGGGTGATGAGGCTCTTGGCGTCGCCGAGATTGTTGCTGATGCGCACGAGCTTGAGCGCATCCTGGAACTGGAACGCCGCCTTCTTGCCGCCCTTGATCTCGAAGGCGACCAGAGTCGAGCCGCCGCGCATCTGCTTCTGCGCCACCGCGGCCTGCGGGTGATCGGGCCGCCCCGGATAGATCAGCCGCGAAACCTTCGGATGCTCGGCGAGCGCGACCGCGAGTGTCGCGGCGCTATCGGTCTGCCGGCGCACGCGCACGGCGAGCGTCTCCAAGCCCTTGAGCAGCACCCAGGCGTTGAACGGCGACATCGACGGTCCGGTCTGGCGCAACAGCACGTGGATTTTGTCCCGGATGAACTGCTGCGAGGCGAGCACGACGCCGCCGAGGCAGCGGCCCTGGCCGTCGATGTGCTTGGTCGCCGAGTAGACCACGCAGTCGGCGCCGAGCGCGAGCGGGCTCTGGTACAACGGCGTGGCGAACACGTTGTCGACGACCAGCGTGGCGCCGGCGGCGTGGGCGATCTTGGCCACTTCGGCGATGTCGATCACGTCGAGCGCCGGATTGGTCGGGGTTTCGAGAAAGAACGTCTTGGTGTTCGGCCGCACCGCCTCGCGCCAGGCGTCGAGATTGCAGCCATCCACCAATGTCGAGGTGACGCCGAAGCGCGGCAGATAATCCTCGACCACATAGCGGCAGGAGCCGAACATCGCTTTCGAGGCGACGACGTGATCGCCTGCCCGCACCTGGCCGACCAGTGAGATGGTCACCGCCGCCATGCCGGTCGCGGTGGCGCGCGCCGCCTCGGCGCCTTCGAACGCGGCCATGCGGCGCTCGAACATGTCGACGGTGGGATTGGCGAAGCGCGAATACTGATAGCCGGGGTCTTCGCCCTTGAAGCGTGCCTCGGCCTGAGCCGCATTATCGTACACGTAGCCCTGGGTGAGAAAGAGTGCTTCCGAGGTTTCGCCGAACGGCGAGCGCAGGATGCCGGATTGAACCAGGCGCGTTTCGGGGCGGTAATTTCTTGTCGTGGACGTAGACATGCGGGCCTCCTTGGCCAAAACAAAACCCGGCCGGGAGGAAAATCCTCAGGCCGGGCTCACATGTCCCCGGCCTTTTAGCGATTTATTTTACGTGGCTGCAAGCCGGCCGGCTCAAATGACCACGGGACAAATCATCTATACGCCGCGGTGGCCTTGGCGTCAAACCGGCATCGGCGCTAGACCGTGGCTTGTGGCGCAGTCATTGCAGGCATCCGAACAGGGCATCCTGCCCGACCGCATGATCGCGGCGCTGGCGGAAGACGGCGCGATCGTCGCCGTGCGGCCGTTTGCCACTGACCAAATTCAGCCGGCGAGCCTCGACCTGCGGCTCGGCGCGGTCGCCTACCGGGTGCGCGCGAGCTTTTTGCCGGGTCCTGGCGCGACGGTCGCGCAGCGCATCAAGGAATTGAAGCTCCACGAGATCGTGCTCAGCAACGGTGCGGTGCTGGAGACCGGCTGCGTCTATATCGTGCCGCTACTCGAAAGGCTGGCGCTGCCCGACGCGATTGCCGCGGCGGCCAATCCGAAAAGCTCGACCGGCCGGCTCGACGTGTTCACCCGCGTCATTGCCGACGAGACACGCGGCTTCGACCGCATCGAAGCCGGTTATCGCGGGCCGCTCTATGCGGAGATCAGCCCGAAAACCTTTCCGGTGCTGGTGCGCGAAGGTTCGCGGCTGTCGCAAATGCGCTTCCGCCACGGCGACAGCACGCTCGATGCTGCGGCGTTGCGGGCCCTGCACGCGCGCGAACGCCTTGTCGATGCGGCGGAAGCCGTCATGGGCGAGGGCGTCGCCGTGAGCGTCGACCTGTCGGGTTTCGACGCGATCACGGTGCCAAGCGGATGGGCCAATGGCGCTGCCATCGTGGGCTATCGGGCCAAGCGCCACACCGGCCTGATCGATGTGGACCGCCGCGGCGGCTACGAGGTCGACGAGTTCTGGGAGCCGGTGATCGCGCGCTCCGAGCACAACCTGATCCTCGATCCCGACGAGTTCTACATCCTCGCCTCCAAGGAGGCCGTCCAGGTGCCGCCCGACTATGCTGCCGAGATGGTGCCGTTCGATCCGCTGGTCGGCGAATTCCGCGTGCACTATGCGGGCTTCTTCGATCCCGGCTTCGGCTATGCGGGCGCCGGCGGCCGCGGCGCCCGCGCTGTGCTCGAAGTGCGTTCGCGCGAAGTGCCGTTCATTCTCGAACATGGCCAGATCGTCGGCCGTCTGGTCTTTGAAAAAATGCTGGCGCGGCCCGAGCGACTCTATGGCGCCGGCATCGGCTCCAATTATCAGGCGCAGGGATTGAAGCTATCGAAGCACTTCCGCGCGTAAAATTTCGTGCGGTCACGGCACCGCCGCCGTCGGCGCCGCGGAGCGCAGGACGAACCGATGGCGCGCCAGCGCGGCGATGCGCCAGGTCGTCATCGCCACCGCAAAGACCGCGATCCAGACGATGCGCGAGCCGTAGCGGTCGTGCGGATTGGAGATGATGCCGCATACCGCGGCATTGCCGAGCAGTGATAGGGCGATGGTGGCGCCGAGCATGGCGAGGTCGGCAAAGGCCGCATTGCGCCAGCCGAGCAGGATCACGAACGGCAGCAGCGCCATGGCGGCCCAGGCGACCGGCACGTGGACCTTGTCGATGAGCTTGAAGCTGAGTTGGTGGTGCTGCTGGCGCGCCGCGCGCATCGCCGGCACATTGCCGGGCGTATAGCGCTCGATGATGCCGTAGGTGTGCCACATGTCGGTGGTGATGCCTTCGCCGGTGCCGACGGTGACGAGCTGCTTCAATGTCGCGACCAATGCGGTTCTGAGCTGCATGCCCGGATAATCGCGCAGGCTGCCGAGCACGATGGTGCGCATCTCGTCGCCGAGCCCGGTGAAACGGCCGAGCTTGTCGAACACGCTGTTGCTGCCCCACAGGAACTCGTCGGCATCGAGCGGCAGCTCATTGCGGTAGGCGCACAGCCGCAGCCGCGGATCGGGGCAATGATCGTTGAGGTAGCGCGTGACGATGCCGTCCTGCAGCATGCGGCCGAAGGCGATGCCGTAGCCGCCAGGCGTCCAGGCAATCTCTTTGGCGACGACGTAATTGCCGGCCAGCAGCAGGCCGGCGCCGAGCACAACGGCGGCAACGCCGTGCGGCAGCGTCGTGCGCGGCACCAGCGCCGGGCGAAGCCACGATGAAACGAGCGCGACTGGCATGAGCCCCACCAGCACTGCGAATGTCGCGCTGTGGGTCGAGGCCGCAAAAGCGATGAACAGCACCAGGCCCCATCGTTCGCGCGGCGAGATGCGGTCCGGCAGGCGCACCAGCGCGTGCAGAGCAAGCACCGCAAGGCCGGCGAAAATGTCGGTGAGGAGGACGCTGGCGAGCCACGGCAGCGCCGTGATGGCAGTGAGGATCGCCACGATCGCCGGAAGCGCCAGACGCTGCACCGGGAACTGATGAATGCGTAGGATCAGCGCTATGATCCACGCTGCGGCCGCCGCTTGCAGGACCAGCGCCGGCCAGAATTGCAGCGGCGCGGCGGCGGCGAGAAACAGGCCGTAGGTTGTCGAGCGGCTGGGCACCAAAGTGCCTTCGAACCAGCGCGCCAAATAGCCGCCGGTGTCCCATTCGAGCAGGGCAAACCGGTTCCAAATGGCGGGCAGCAGCAAGATGAGCGTCGCGGCGATCCCAGGCGCGAGCCGCGCGACGATTCGATTGGGTTGCGGCATCGGCCCACCTTAGCCGAAGCCGCGACGGCAAGGGAACCGTCGCCAAGATGCCTTCGTGCCGCAGCCCGAACGTCGAAGCCCGCCCGCCGCCGCTGGAAAAATTGTTGTGGCATTTCCGTCAAAACGGCGGTTTGCTCTCGCCGGGGGTCTTTGGCAGCGGCAGAGCACGGAAGGCGCGGTGCATGAAACAGGCACTCGTCGTGGGCATGGCCGTCGCCGTGGTCATCATCGCCGGCACGGTCGGCGGCCAAAACGCCGCGGCGCAGTCAGGCTACGACCGGCCTGGTGGCGATTATGCCCATGCGCCCGTCGCCAACGGCGATCCCGAAGTGTGCGCGGTACGCTGCGAGCGCGACCGCAATTGCCGGGCGTGGAGCTTTGCCTATCCGACGGCGTCGGGCACCGCCGCTACGTGCCGGCTCAAGCGCCAAGTGAGCCCGCCCGTGCCGTCGGCCTGCTGCGTGTCGGGCGTGCGCGGCGCCGGTGTAACCGAGCCGCGCAGCAGCAAGGTCGAATATTCGATCGATCGGGCCGGCGGCGATTATCGGACGTTCGATATCCAGCCCGATCCGAAGGGCGCGCCCTGCGCCGAAGCCTGTCAGGCCGAAAAGCGCTGCCGCGCTTGGACCTACCGCCGCCCCGGCTACGGCACGCCGAGCGCGCGTTGCTATCTCAAGGGCGAGATCAAGCCGCCGCGCCGCCGCCCCTGCTGTATCTCAGGAGTGGTGCGGTAGCGCCTTGTGCTTAGCGAACCGCTGTAAAAAACCGCGACAGCCGCAAGCCCTCCGGCCAACGCCAAAACGGCTGGTGCTCCATGCCCAAATCCCATGAGCCAACCAGCGCGTCGACGCGGCCGACCAGGTCGCCGACCGGCAGCAGGCCGACGCCGCCGGCGCTGAGCGGCACCCGACTGTCGGCCGAATAATCGCGATTGTCGCCGAGGACGAAGAGATGCCCGGGCGGCACGACGAACTCGGGCACGTTGTCGAG
>JASHSE010000228.1 GCA_030036975.1 Xanthobacteraceae bacterium
CGCCGTCCGCGACGTTCGGCTCGCCGGGAGTGACGCAGGAGGACGCCACCAAGGTCTCGCCGCAACACAAGCATCTGCCGCAGGCCGGCGACGCCGAGGCGGCGCTTGCCGGCGCGCCGGTGGTCATTGATCTCGAATACCAAACGCCGCCGCAGCACCATAATTCCATGGAGCTGTTCACCACCACCTGCGCATGGACCGCCGACCGCTTGACGGTCTACGAGCCGAGCCAGTTCGTGTACGGGCTGAAGAACGGCGTCGCCCAGCGGCTCGGCATCGATCCGGACAAGGTGCGCGTCGTCAGCAGCTATGCGGGCGGTGCGTTCGGCTCCAAGGGCACGATGACGCCGCGCACTGCAATGATCGCGCTCGCCGCGAAACGGCTCAATCGGCCGGTGAAGCTCGTCGCCACCCGCGCGCAAGGCTTCACCATCGCCACCTATCGGGCCGAAACCCTTCATCACATCAGGCTCGGCGCCGCTCGCGACGGCAAGCTCGTCGGCTACAGCCACGAGGGTTTCGAGATCAGCTCGCGGCCCGATCCTTACGTCGTCGCCGGCGTCGAAGACAGCGCCCAGCTCTACGCGTTCGGCGCTGTCGCCACCAAGGTCAACGTCGTCCATGCCGACCGCAATACGCCGGGCTACATGCGCTCGCCGCCGGTCGTGCCGTACATTTACGCGTTGGAAAGCGCCATGGACGAGATGGCGCAAAAGCTCGGCATGGACCCGATCGAGCTTCGCCGCGTCAACGACACGATGAACAGCCCGATCGGCAATCGGCCTTATTCGAGCCGCTCGTTGATGACGTGTTACGACCAGGCGGCTGCGGCCTTCGGCTGGAAGGATCGCAACCCGCAACCCGGCTCGATGCGCGACGGCGATTGGCTGGTCGGCTACGGCTGCGCCACGGCGATCTATCCGACCCACACCGGCCCGGCGGCGGCGCGCGTGCAGCTGAAACCGAACGGCGAGGCGCGCGTGCAGATCGCCGCCCATGAGATCGGCAACGGCGCCTACACGGTCATCGGCCAGATGGCGGCCGAGCGTCTGGGCATCGATCTTGCGTCCGTCACCGTCGAGATCGGCGACTCGCGGCTGCCGCCGGCGCCGGTCGCGGGCGGGTCGCAGACCACCGCCAGTGCGTGCAGCGCGGTGTTGAAGACGTGTGACGGCGTGCGCGCCAAGCTGTTTCATGCCGCGGTCACTGCCAATGAAGGGCCGCTCGCCGGCCGCAGCGCCGATGATCTGACGCTCCAGAATGGCAGGGTCACCACGAACGACGGCACCGGCGAAAGCTTCGCCGATGTTTTCAAGCGCCTGGGCGTCGCGATTATCGAGGAATATGGTGAGTTCGTACCGCAAGGACTGACGCCGCAGGCCATCGCCGATCTCTATGCGGGCAAGGTCGATCGGGTCGGCGGCTCGAATAGCAAAAAAGTCATGTACGCCATGGGCGCCGAGCTGGTCGAAGTGCGCGTCCACGCGCTGACGCGCGAAATCCGCGTGCCGCGCATCGTCGGCGCATTCGCTGCCGGGCGGCTCATGAACACGCGAACCGTGCACAGCCAGCTGATGGGCGGCATGATCTGGGGCATCGGCTCGGCGTTGCACGAAGCAACCGAGATCGACCCCCGTTACGCGCGCTACGTCAACGACAATCTCGCCGATTACATGATTCCGGTGAACGCCGACGTCGATCAGGTCCAGGTCATCCTGGTGTCCGAGGTCGATCACGACGTCAATCCGGCCGGCGTCAAAGGTCTCGGCGAGCTCGCCAATGTCGGCACCGCCGCCGCCATCGCCAACGCTGTGCATCACGCGACCGGCATCCGCGTCCGCAAGTTGCCGATCCGTCTCGAGAAGCTGCTGCAGGCGTAGCCGCGCTCGGATTTTAACTCGGCCCTCCGAGCGGGAAGTTCGGGAGCCGCTCTCAGGCGAACGCGCCGGGAACTTCCCCGCGGAGCGTTCGTTCACCAAAAGAACAGTTGAACATTATCGGCGGCAACGCGCGGCGGCGTTCCCGCGAGGTTTTTCACATGGCACAGACTGTCGGCGACTTTATCGTTGAACGCCTCCATGCGTGGGGTGTGCGCAAGATGTTCGGCTATCCCGGCGACGGCATCAACGGCGTATTCGGCGCGCTCAACCGCGCCAACGGCAAGATCGAGTTCATTCAGGCGCGCCACGAGGAGATGGCCGCCTTCATGGCCTCGGCCTATGCCAAGTTCACCGGCGAGCTCGGCGTCTGCATCGCGACCTCGGGGCCGGGCGCGTCGCATCTGGTCACCGGACTGTACGACGCGCGGCTCGACCATATGCCGGTACTGGCGGTCGCCGGTCAGCAATCGCGCAACGCGATGGGCGGCCATTATCAGCAGGAGGTCGATCTGACGAGCCTGCTCAAGGACGTGGCTGGCGCCTTCGTCGAGCAGGCCTCGACGCCTGCCCAGGTGCGGCATCTGGTCGATCGCGCGGTGCGCATCGCGCTCGGCGAACGCCGCGTCACCGCAATCATTCTGCCCAACGACCTGCAGGAAGCGGATTATCAGGAGCCGCCGCGCAAGCACGGCACGCTGCACTCCGGCGTCGGTTTCGCGAAGCCGAAGACCATTCCGTACGATCATGACCTGCGGCGCGCCGCCGACGTGCTCAACAGCGGCAGGAAAGTCGCGATCCTGGTCGGCGCCGGCGCGCTGCATGCCGCCGACGAGGTGATCGCGGTTGCCGACAAGCTCGAAGCCGGCGCCGCCAAGGCGCTGCTCGGCAAGGCGGCATTGCCGGACGATCTGCCCTGGGTCACCGGCTCCATCGGGCTGCTCGGCACCGAGCCGAGCTATAAGCTGATGACCGAGTGCGACACGCTGCTCGTCGTCGGCTCCGGCTTCCCGTATTCGGAATTTCTGCCGAAGGAAGGCCAAGCCCGCGGCGTGCAAATCGATATAGCCCCCGACATGCTGTCGCTGCGCTATCCGATGGAGGTCAACCTGGTCGGCGACGCCGCCGAGACGCTGCGTGCGCTGCTGCCGCTTCTCAAATCGCGGAAAGGCGACGGACAGTGGCGCAAGACTATCGAAAGAAACATGAAGGATTGGTGGAAGACGCTGCAGGATCGCGCCATGGCCGACGCGGCTCCGGTCAATCCGCAGCGCGTCACCTGGGAATTGTCGCCGCGGCTGCCGGATCGCGTCATTCTAACGAGCGACTCCGGCTCCTGCGCCAATTGGTACGCCCGCGATCTGAAAATCCGACGCGACATGATGGCGTCGCTGTCGGGCGGCCTC
>JASHSE010000229.1 GCA_030036975.1 Xanthobacteraceae bacterium
AGGTCGATCACGTCTTCGTTGAGCATGCGGATGCAGCCGCTCGACATGTGCCGGCCGATCGAGTCCGGCGCGTTGGTGCCGTGGATGCGGTAGTCGGTATGGCCGAGATAAAGCGCGCGGGCGCCGAGCGGATTGCCGGGACCGCCGCCGATCCAGCGCGGCAGGTACGGCTGGCGCGCCACCATCGCGGCTGGCGGAATCCAGTCCGGCCATTCGGCCTTGCGGCTGATCGCCTCGACGCCGGACCACTCAAAGCCCTCGCGGCCGACGCCGATGCCGTAACGCATCGCCCGGCCGCCGCCGAGCGTCAGATAAAGAAACGTGTGCGCCGGATCGATGATGATCGTGCCGGGCGCCTCGGTGCCGCCATAAGCGACGACCTGCCGCTGCAGAGCGGGCACTGGTGCCTGATCATCATCCGGCGTGTAGCTGTACACCGGTGCGGCGGGATTGGCCGGACCATAGGACAGCGCCTGCGCGGCGGCTGGAACGGCCGGCATCGTGATCAGGCTTGCAAGCAACAATGCGCCGCCAAGGCGGCCGGAGAGATGAGCTGACATGATACAGTCCACCGTGCTGGAAATTGCCGTCCACCAATCGCGCCAAGCGATGAAAAGTTCCGTGCCGCAAGTCGTCCTGATTTGAATCAAATAGCGGCAACAGAGGGCACGAATGCGCGCGCGACAGACGCTTCCCGCCCGGCCTCAATCGTTAGTGGCGCAAGAGGCGCAATAGGTTCAAAGGCGGCGGTGACAAAAAAGCTAGCCGCCGTGGCGTCAACCAGCGCCATCAGGCGATGCAGCGGCCGTAGATCACAGCCCGCGCCGGGGATGACACCGGACTGAACGCCGGATCGCAACCGATCGGGGTTTTCTCTCGGGTCTGCAGGCCGTCCGGTATCGGCCGGCCATGCCACACGCCTTGGTTGGTCCGACCCGTCAGCGCCCCTGGATGGACTATCGGCAGCCGGTCACCCTTGCGGAAGCGGTTGACCGACACCGCGGGCGTCCGTTCGGAGGCGCCGGTCCCGGCGCACGGAGCCGCGCTTAGCAGTGGGTCGAGACTGACCAGAAGGACAGTGAGCGCGACGATACCGAACGCGCCCACAAAGCGGGGATAAAGGCGAAGAACAACGAGCCTGGGCATCGGAGCATCTCCGCAGCGCGGGAACGACCGTCGAAGCGATCATCCTTTATGCGCACGCCTAGATCCCCCGAACCGACTGACACCGAGGCCGCAACGTCGTAGCCGCCGCTGCGGTTCCATCTGTCGGCCTTTCTCACTTACTCGTGATGAGAAATCCGATGCAACTTTGACCTGCCCGTGGGCTGAAATTGTGCGCTCGACGTGATAACGGCCGCGCCGAACAAATACCGGCATGCGCCGCCCGGAACAAATATCGGCGTCGCGCTTTGTTGTGGCGGACCGGCCATCCTTTCCCCCCTCCCCCCGTGCTTGGCCGGCCAAGTTGGGCGCAGCCGATATGCCGATCGGCTGCGCCCTTGTTTTTTTCTATTTTGGTTAAGGGTGCGGCGCGGTCTCTTGCCGACACCGCCGCGTCAGGTGAAGCTACAGTCCGGACCAATTGGCCGCGTTGATCGCGCGCGCCGCCGAAAAATGGCGGCAGGTGGTCAAGCGCGCTGGAATAGAGCCTGAGTAGCCGCGTGGAAGCCGCGTACCCTTCCGCTCATTCCCGCGAAAGCGGGAATCCAGGAGCTTGAAAAGAGCTGGGTCCGCGCTTTCGCGGGGACGAGAGCGAATCCTCTTCAGCCGAGCGGAAGCCGGATTACACCGCGGCGCGACGCTCGCTCGGCCGCTCGCGCTTGCGCGCCTTGCGGCCGAAGAACAGCGCCTGACTGATCACCGCCGACACCACCGCGAGCTGGAACGGCTTTGCAATCAGAAACGCAGGCTCCGGCCGTTGTCCGGTGAGGAAGCGTTCGGGGAACGCAGTGATGAAGATCACCGGCACCTCGATCGAGTTCAATAGCTCGTTGACCGCGTCGAGGCCGGATGTGCCGTCGGCGAGCTGAATGTCGGCGAGAATGAGCCCCGGCCGTTTCTTGCGCGCCAGCGCCAGCGCCTCGGCGTGGGTGCGGGCAATGCCGATGACATTGTGGCCGAGACTTTCGACCAGCGTCTCGATGTCCATGGCGATGAACGGTTCGTCCTCGATGATCAGCACGTCGGTGGCGATCTCGGCGGCGAGTTCGCGCCCGGATTCCTCGACCAGACCGCGCAGCGTCGCGAGGTCGCAGTCCAAAATCTCGGCGGCATCCTCCTCGGAAAAGCCTTCGAGCGCCACCAGCAGAAAAGCCTGCCGCGGACGCGGCGTAATCTGCGTCAGGTGCTGCTCCGGTGGCAGCACGGCGACACCCGCCTCGGGCTTGCCGTTGACCGGCACGGAATTCCAGATCTTGGTGAACAGACGGTACAGGCCGACCCGCGAACTTGACGCAGAATCAAGCACTTGCGAGTTGGCGATGAGGGCTTCGAGGGTCGCCGCCACATAAGCATCGCCCGAGGTTTGGCTCCCCGACAGCGCCCGCGCATAACGACGCAGGAATGACAGTTGCTGAAGTACAGCTTGTGAGGTCGACAAGGGTACCCTCCCCTTCATTGCGCCCGAAACTATCGACGAAAACGCCCGCCGGCAAACAAAGTTCCGAAAATCGTCGGCGGCCCGGAACCCGCACCAGGGCGGCGCGTTAGGCCATGAGTGGGGTTTACCGTTGAGGAACGGGCCGCCACATGGATGAGTCGAAAGAGCACCACGCCGGGCTCAAGTCACATGGGCGGTCACATGGGCGAAGGGGGAAAAGTGAAGTCATGAAGAGCCACAAGACCAATCTCGAGGCTGTAGAGCCCGCCGCCGACAAGCCCGAGCATCCTGACCAAGCCGGAAAGCGCCCGCATAAGCCCGAAATCCGGCTCGGCCGCGAAGCCCAGGCTCGCATCGGGGAGCTGTTGCGCGCCATGTACAACACATATGTCAACCAGGGCATCCCGCCGCATCTGGCCGAATTGATGCGCCGGCTGGGCGATGAAAGCTGAAGCTTTCGAGATTCGGGAATCGACGAGGCATCGCGCATGAAGCTCGATCCTGCGATCCGCGATCAGGTGCTCGCCACTGTGCCGAGCCTGCGCGCTTTTGCGATCTCGCTGTGCGGCAATATCGACCGCGCCGACGATCTGGTGCAGGAGACGCTGCTGCGCGCGCTCGCGCACATCGACTCGTTCGAGCCCGGCACCAACATGCCGGCGTGGCTGTTCACCATCCTGCGCAACCTGTTCCGCTCCGAATACCGCAAACGGCGCCGCGAGGTGGAAGACGCCGAAGGCCGTTACGCCGAGACCCTCAAATCGCATCCGGAGCAAACCGGCCACGTCGAATTCGACGAATTCCGCACCGCGCTCGCCAAGCTGCCGGCCGACCAGCGCGAAGCGCTGATCCTGGTCGGCGCCTCGGGTTTCTCCTATGACGATGCCGCGGCGATCTGCGGCTGCGCGGTCGGCACCATCAAGAGCCGCGTCAATCGCGCCCGCACCCGCTTGGCCGACCTGCTCGCCATCGACAGCGTCGACGATTTCGGCCCCGACCGCGCCACCCGCGCGGTGCTCGCCGGCGGCGG
>JASHSE010000230.1 GCA_030036975.1 Xanthobacteraceae bacterium
AAAGCCCGAGCGCTTCCGCGGCCGCGAGCCGCTCGAGCTCACGGCGCGCGGCAGGCGCGAAGCCGCCGCCGTCGCCGATCGCATTGCCGGCGCCTGGCAGCCCGCCAAAATCTACACCAGCCCGATGGGACGCTGCGTCGCCACCGGCGCCGCTATCGCCAAAGCCTGCGGCATCACCGCCGAGATTTGCGACGATCTCAACGACATCGATTACGGCGGGTGGCAGTTCAAGACGCTGGCCTACGCCAAGAAGGACAATCCCGACCTGTGTGCCGCCTGGTTTGCCACTCCGCAGCTCGTCCGCTTTCCCGATGGCGAGTCGTTGCAGGACGTGGCGGCGCGCGCCGGCGATGCGCTGCGTTTCGTGCTCGCCCGCCATGCCCGCGACACCGTCGTTCTGGTCGGCCACGACAGCGTCAACCGCGCGCTGCTCTTGCAATGGCTCGGCCTGCCGCTGTCAGCCTATCGCCGCCTCGACCAGGCGCCCTGCTGCCTCAACGAGATCGACACCGACGGCGGCAATGTTTGCATCGTTCGTCTCAACGAGACGCATCATCTGGATCGGCCGGCGGCGAACGCGGCCATGCGCCGCAGAAAGTCGACTTGAGCTTTCAGCGCCGGGTCTTTCATCAGCGCCATGTCTTTCATCAGCGCCATGTCTTTCATCGGCCGTTCGGTCCCCAGGCTCGAAGACCCGCCGCTCGTCACCGGCCGCGGCCGGTTCGCTGGCGACGTGTCATTCGCTCACCAAGTGCATATGCGCGTGGTGCGCTCCACCTGTCCGCATGGCCGCATTGCTGCGATCGACACCGGCGCGGCGTGCGCGGCGCCGGGCGTCGTCGCGGTATGGACGGCAGCCGACGTCGCCGAAATTCCGCCAATTGATTTCCGCCTCACCCGCGTCGAAGGCCTTGAACCCTATCGGCAGCCGATTCTCGCGGAAAAACGCGTCCGTTACGTCGGCGAACCGATCGCGGCGGTGTTTGCCGCCGACCCTTATCTCGCCGAGGATGCCGCCGATCTCGTCGCCGTCGAGTACGACGAATTGCCGGCGCTGCTTGCGGCCGACGCACCTCCTGCCGAGTTCAGTCCCGGGCACTCCACCGACGTGACCCTCGTGCAAAAAGGGTTTGGCGACATCGAAGCGGCCTTCGCCAACGCGCATGAAATCGTCGCGCTCGATCTCGCCATCGGCCGCCACTCCGGCGTGCCGCTGGAGACGCGCGGCGCCATCGCCCGCGAGCACCGCGGCATCCTCGAACTGCACGGCGCCGCCAAGGTGCTGCACTGGAACCGCGACAGCCTCGCCCGCATGCTCGGCCGCGTGCCCTCCTCGTTGCATCTGCACGAAGGCCATGTCGGCGGCGGCTTCGGCGTGCGCGGCGAATTGTACCCGGAAGACGTCCTGGTCTGCCTCGGCGCGCTCCGCCTCAAGCGGCCGGTGAAATGGATCGAGGACCGGCGCGAGCATCTGTTGGCGACCAATCACTCGCGCCAGCAGTTGTTTCGCGTGCGCGCCGCAGTCGATCGCGACGGCCGCCTCTCCGCCATCGACGGCGAGTTCTTTCACGACCAGGGCGCCTATGTGCGCACCCACGCCGCCACCGTGCCTGATCTCGCCGCCGCCATGCTGCCGGGTCCGTACCGGCTCGGCGCCTACCGCATGGTCGGCCGCATCCGGCTCACCAACAAGACGCCGTGCGGCACCTACCGCGCGCCGGGCCGCTATGAGAGCACGTTCGTGCGTGAGCGGCTGATGGACGCGATCGCCGAAAAACTCGCGCTCGATCCGGTCGAAGTGCGCTGCCGCAACCTGATCGCCAAGACCGAGATGCCGTACGCCCGCACCATGGGCACGCTCGGCACCGAACTGACTTACGATTCCGGCGATTATGCCGGGCTGCTCGACAAAGTTTTGGCCGCGAGCGGCTGGCCCAAGCTGCAAAGCGATTTGCGGCAGCGCCGCGCCCGCGGCGAAGCGGTCGGCGCCGGGCTCGCCATGTTCGTGGAAAAGAGCGGGCTCGGCCCCTACGACGGCGTGCGCATCAGCGTCGACGAGAGCGGCGCGGTGGAGATCGTGTCCGGCTCGGCGTCGGTCGGCCAGGGCATGGAAACCGCGCTGGCGCAAATCTGCGCCGACACGCTCGGCGTCGATTACCGGCGGGTGCGCGTGGTGCACGGCCAGACCGACCGCATCGCCTTCGGGCTCGGCGCCTTCGCCTCGCGCGTCACCGTGATGACCGGCGAAGCGACGCGCATTGCCGCGACCAAGCTGCGCGCCAAGGCGCTCGCCGCGGCGGCGTCGCTGTTGCAGAGCAAGCCGGACGCACTCGACCTGATCGACGGCGAGGTGGTGAGCCAGGCCTCCGCTCAGGGCCCTTCGATCGCGCTCGGCGCCGTGGCGCGCGCGCTCGGACCGGCGTCAAAAATTCGCGGCGACGCGTCGCCGGGCCTCACCGCCGAGGGTTGGGTCGAGCAGAGCCACATGGCGTATCCGTATGGCGTCCATATTGCGGTGGTGCGCATCGATCGCGACACCGGCGGCGTCGCGGTCGAGCGCTACGTCGTCGCCTACGATATCGGCCGCGCCGTCAATCCGATGCTGGTCGAGGGCCAGATCGCCGGCGGTTTGGCGCAAGGGCTCGGCGGCGCGCTGTTCGAGGAATTTCTCTATGACGGGCGCGGCGAGCCGCTCTCCGTCAGCTTCGCCGATTATCTCATGCCGACCGCGCGCGAAGTTCCGCGCCTTACGGTTTTGCTCAGCGAGGACGCACCGAGCCCGCTCAACCCGCTCGGGCTCAAGGGCGCCGGCGAAGGCGGCGCCAATCCGGTCGGCGCCGCCATCGCGGCGGCGATCGACGACGCACTCGGCCAGCCCGGGGCGGTCACGCAACTGCCGGTGAGCCCGCAGCGCCTGCGCGCGCTGCTGCGGCAGGTCCGAACCGAATAACCGCTCCACTTTCCGCTCGTCCCCGCGCAAGCGCATAGGCGCTAACATAGCTGCGTTTCCCGGGCGCGGCGCAGCAAAAGCGCGTTCACGCGCGTCTTCGACGCGCTATGGCGCAGCGGAGTGGTGCGCTGCAGACCCGGGATCGTAACAAACGCCGCGTTTGGAACGATCCCGGATCAGCGGTGCACCGCTTCGTGCTGCACCGCATCCGGGAAACAAGGCTTATGTTGGCGCCTATGCGCGAAAGCGGGGACCCAGTGCTTGAATTGCGAGGCAGAGCCGCCCACTGGATTCCCGCTTTCGCGGGAATGAGCGGAATACACTCAGCCGTGCCATCCGGCGTCTGAGCGCCAGGATTCGGGTGGTTATGCGCCGCAGCGCTTCTTAGATTCGGGCTCAGCATGCACCGCGATGCGCGAGAGATTTATCATGACGACAGCTGCTTTGAAGTCCGCGAACGCGACGCGGACGAACGACGTCGACCAGTACGACTGGGATGAGATCGGCACCAACCTGAATGCGTTCGGTGCCGCCGTGCTGCCGAACGTGTTGACGCGGTCCGAATGTGGAGAGATCGCCGGACTGTATGCGCAGAAAAAATATTTCCGCAGTCACATTCACATGGCGCGCCACGGTTTTGGCCGGGGCGAGTATCGCTATTTCAAATATCCGCTGCCG
>JASHSE010000231.1 GCA_030036975.1 Xanthobacteraceae bacterium
TCAGCGCGCAGCGCGTAGGATGGGTTGAGCGGAGCGAACCCCATCGTGCGGCGTCGCCGCTTTATGATAAGTTTCGCAAGGGCTCAACCCATCCTACGGACTGCGTACAAGCCTCGGCCGCGCGCGCCGCGCCGGCCGCCGCCTGCAAGTATGCGACGATGCGGCGCACGAGGTCCGCCGGCGAGCCCGGGGCTTGCGGATCGCTCATTCAGCGCGCCATCGCCTCGGCCAGAACGACAATGCAACGGCGCTGCCGCGCATCGCTGATGCTCATGAACGCCGCGGTCAAGGCCAGTCCGTCGGCGCTCGTCAGGAAATCCGTTACGTACGATGGCAGTGCCGCCTGCGTTCTCCCAGCCGTGAGAAAATCCTCGAAAAAGAAGCTGACCGGCACGTGGAGGATTTCGGCGAGCTGGTGCAAGCGGCCGGCGCCGATCCGGTTATAGCCTTTCTCGTATTTCTGCACCTGCTGAAACGTAACGCCGAGCGCCGCCGCAAGCTTTTGTTGCGACATATCGAGCGTCAAGCGCCGCATCCGCACCCGGATGCCGACTTGTCTGTCAATCGCGGTGGGAAATCTGTTCGCCATGCTCAATAGCTGCCGTGTTTAGTGGCGAATAGCGAGTGGCGAATAGCGAATAACCGCAGTCGAGCCGGCCATCGCCAACCGCATTCGCGACCTAGGCGGCGAGCCGATGATCATGAGCCCGAGCGAGCTTGACGCCTTCGTCGCGGCCGATACGCAAAAATGGGCCAAGGCCGTGAAATTCTCCGGCGCGAAGGTCGATTGATGCGGAATTCGGATGATTCATCCCTCGTCATTCCGGATCGCCGCGTAAGCGGCGAGTCCGGAATCCATAACCCAGGCGCAGAGCTTATGGATTCCGGGTTCGCCGCTTCGCGGCGCCCCGGAATGACGAGGAATCAATCGGGTCGCTCGCCCCCGGAATGAGAACGAATTGCCCGGATTTCATTCGATGGCAGTTTAATGAGTATTTCGTAGTTAATTCAATTAATTCAATATGTTATCAGCGAAAGAGTACAAAAGGCGGACGGGAAAACCAGCATTCTTCGACAAAGCTTTAATGACTTTCTCGCTTCGGCTCCAATCCGTTCACCCCATGGATTCCGCAAATGTTCACAGCAAAAATGGCTCTTTCAGCGGCCCGCTGGACTAGCGCCTCACTTCGCGGCGTCGCGTTGCGGCGGCGGTGCCGACCAGCGCTCGGCGGCGGCATCGTCGGCCGACTTCGCCTCCACCCACGCGGTAGTGCCGGCCGACTCCACCTGCTTCCAGAACGGCGCCCGGGTTTTCAAATAGTCCATCAGAAATTCGGCGGCGGCGAACGCCGCGTGGCGGTGGCTCGACGCCGTCGCCACCAGCACGATGTCCTCGCCGGGCACAATGCGGCCGTAGCGGTGAATGACCAAAGCGGCCAGGAGCGGCCAGCGCGCATAGGCTTCCTCGACGTGGCGGGCGATCTCGGCCTCGGCCATGCCGGGATAATGTTCGAGGGTAAGCGCGGCGATCGGCGCGCCGTTCTCGTCGGCGCGGCAAATCCCCGTGAAGGTCACGACCGCGCCGACGTCCTTGTGCGCGCCGACCAGCTTTTCCACTTCGGCGGCGATCGCGATCGGCTCACGCTGCAGGCGGATGATCGCGGGCATGTCACGTTAAGACTTTTCCGCTCATTCCCGCGCAAGCGGGAATCCAGCAGCCCACTCGACCATGGCGGTGAGCCCCACTGGGTCCCCGCTTTCGCGGGGACGAGCGGATAGAAGTTGCCGATTCAACCTGATCGATTCCACGCTAGCCTCCCGTCATCGGCGGAAAGAACGCGATCTCGCCGGCGCCTTCGATCCTCGCCTCGCTGCGCACATGATTGCGGTCGATCGCGGCGCGGATCACTTTCGGGTTCTCGAAAGCGTAGGCGTAGTGCTCGCCCTGGTCCGCGAGCCACGCCATCAGCTCGGCGACGGTGGCGACGCCGGCCGGCGGCTCGATCTCCTCCTCAGGCTTGCCGACACGCTCGCGCACCCAGGCGAAGTAGCGCACCTTGATCTTTTTGCTCTGTCCCGCCGTTCCGCTCGTCACGCACTGTCCTCGGTGAGATGGCGCAAGCCGGCCTGCAGGTAATCCCATCCGGTATAGAGCGTCAGCAGCGCCGAAAGCCACAACAGCGTGATGCCGACCTTGGTGACGCCCGGCACCACGGCGTCGCCGGCCTCGCCGGCAATGAGAAAGCCGACGGCGATGAGCTGCAAGGTCGTCTTCCATTTGGCAAGCCGCGTCACCGGCACGCTCACCCGCAGCTCGGCGAGGTATTCGCGCAGGCCCGAGACCAGAATTTCGCGGCACAGGATGATCACCGCCGCGCACAGCGCCCAGCCGTGGATGGTGCTCTCGGCCGCCAGCATCAGCAGGCACGACGCCACCAGAAGCTTGTCGGCGATCGGGTCGAGCATGCGGCCGAGCGAGGATTGCTGGGCCCAGATGCGGGCGAAATAGCCGTCGAGGAAGTCCGAAATGGCGGCGGCGATGAAGACGGCGAGCGCCACCCAACGCAGCCACAGCCCGCCGTGCAGGATGTTCTGGTAGAACATGCAGCCGACCACGACCGGGACCGCGACGATGCGGCCATAGGTCAGGATGTTGGGCAGCGCCAGCGGGTGAACGCGCAAGTGACCCGGGGTCGTGGTGGTGGTCGAATTCATGGCCCCTAAGATAGCGCTGCGATGCGGCACCCGACAGGGCTTTGCCGCGATATCCTCCGCTAGGCGGCTCCGCCGTGGAAAAACGCGTAAATCCGCCGTGCCGTCTCGGCGCTGATGCCGTCGACCTGCATCAGGTCGGCGATCGCGGCGCGCTCGATCGCCTTGAGCGTGCCGAAGTGATGCAGCAGCGCGCGCTTGCGGCTCGGCCCGATGCCGGCGATCTCTTGGAGGCCACCCTCGCGCAAATCGCGCTTGCGCCGGGCGCGGTGCGAGCCGACCGCGAAGCGGTGCGCCTCGTCGCGCAGCCGTTCGACGAAATACAGCACCGGATCGCGCGGCGGCAGCTTGAACGAGTCACGCCCGGGGACGAAGAACGTCTCGCGCCCGGCATCGCGGTCCGGACCCTTGGCGATGGCGACGAGCGGCACGTCCACGCCGAGCGCGGCGATCGTTTCGCGCGCTGCCGTGAGTTGCCCCTGACCGCCATCGATCAGCACCAGATCGGGCCAGGGCGAGTCGTCCTCGCCGTCGGCAATGCGATCTTCGCTCTGCTCTGCCGGCGGCAGGTCGGACCGGGTGGGGCCCGCGGAGCCGGTGGCGTGTCCATTACGGTCCAGCCCCGCCGCGGCAGGTGACTGCGTCTGCGGCGCCTCGGCCAGCAGGCGCTTGAAACGGCGGCTCAAGACTTCGCGCATCATGGCGAAATCGTCGCCCGGCGACAGATCGGCCGAGCGGATGTTGAACTTGCGGTACTGGCTTTTGCGAAAGCCTTCCGGGCCGGCGACGATCATGGCGCCGACGGGGTTCGTTCCCTGGATGTGGCTGTTGTCGAACACTTCGATGCGGCGCGGCACGCGCGGCAGCGCGAACGTCACGGCGAGCTGTTGCAGCAGCTTCTGCTGCGAGGAGGTCTCCGCCAGCTTGCGGCCGAGCGCCTCGCGCGCATTGGCGAGCGCGTGCTCGACCAAATCCTTTTTCTCGCCGCGCTGCGGCAACATGATTTCGATCTTGCGGCCGATCTTCGTGCACAGCGCCTCGGCAAGGAGCGCGCGATCCTCGATGGTGTGCGAGATCAGGATGAGTCGCGGCGGCGGCCGGTCGTCGTAAAATTGCGCAAGAAACGCCGAGAGCACCGCGCCCGGCCCGAGCGAGCGGTCGGCCCTGGGAAAATAGGCGCGGTTGCCCCAGTTCTGGCCGGTGCGGAAGAAGAACACCTCGACGCAGGAGAAGCCGCCCTGCTGATGCACGGCGAAGACGTCGGCTTCCTCGACGCCGCGCGGATTGACGCCCTGATGCGACTGAATGGCCGACAGCGCGGCCAGGCGGTCGCGGTACACGGCGGCGCGCTCGAAATCGAGCGCGCTCGAAGCTTTTTCCATCTCGCCGGCGAGTTCGTCCTTCACCGCCTTGCTGCGGCCCGACAGGAACGCATTGGCCTCGCGCACCAGGGCGGCGTATTCGGGATATTCGATCTCCTTGGTGCACGGTCCCGCGCAGCGCTTGATCTGATAGAGCAGACACGGCCGGCTGCGGCTCTCGAAGAACGGATCGCTGCACGAGCGCAACAGGAATGCGCGCTGCAGCGCGTTGATGGTGCGGTTGACCGCCCACACCGAAGCGAACGGCCCGTAATAGTGGCCCGGCCGGCTCCGCGCGCCGCGATGCTTGAGGATTTGCGGCGCCCAGTGGTCGGTAGTGATCAGGATATAAGGAAACGATTTGTCGTCGCGCAGCACCACGTTGAAGCGCGGCCGCAGCCGCTTGATCAGGTTCGCCTCGAGCAGCAGCGCCTCGGTCTCGGTGCGGGTGACGATGAATTCCAGCGTGCGGGTGGCCGCGATCATGCGCTCGATCCGGGTATCGAGCCCGGTCGGCCGCGCATAGGCGGTCACCCGCTTCTTGATGTTTTTTGCTTTGCCGACATAGAGCACGTCGCCGCGGGCATCGAGCATGCGGTACACGCCGGGCCGCGATGGCGCGAGCTTGGCATAATGGATGACGGCGGCGCGGCCGTCCGCAAGCGAGCCTTGCTCGGCATCGACCGCCGGCGCTTCCGCGTCCGCCGGGTCGACCTCGGGCAGCGACTGCTCCTCGTCCTCCTCGGCGATGGCGGCGGCTGGCGCGTCGGTCGGCTCGATGTCGGCTTCGATATTTTTCTTTGGACCGTTCATGGGAGCGTTCGTGCTGGCCCAAACCTATGCGCTGGCGGCGCGCGGGGCCAGAGCGGGCTGAACGCGGTTGCGCGCAGCACCGGCCCGCCCGCCGCCGGCCGATCAAGGCTTTCTTAATACTAACAACTTGGAACGACTTTGACGTTCAGCAACGTTTAACCCGGCTGTTCCGATAACATTGGCGACGGACGGTTGGACGCCCGAACGCAAATCGCGCGGCTTGCTCGAACTTTGCACCGCCTGCCCGAAGCATCCTCAAGGAGGCCCCATGCGGAGAGTTGTTCTTGGCGTCGTTCTTGGCACGGCTTTGCCGCTGGCGACGAGCGGCCTCGCCGCCGCTGCCGACTTGTCGGCTGCGCCGTACTACACCGCCGGCGAACCGCTGACAGCCTATAGCTGGGCCGGGCCCTATCTCGGCGCCACGCTCGGCTACGAATGGGGCACGGTCAGCAACAGCCCGACGCAGCCATCGGGGATCGCCGGCGGCGTCGAGGGCGGCTACAACTGGCAGCGCGGCGCGTTCGTGTTCGGCGGCGAAGCCGACATCCAGCTTTCCGGCGCCGACGACACGTTGTCGCCGTTCGAGTTCTCCAATCCCTGGTTCGGCACGGTGCGTGGCCGCGCCGGGGCGGCCTTGAACAACGTGCTGGTCTACGGCACCGCCGGCCTCGCCTATGGCGAACTGCGCGCCGACAGCTTCAATCTCACCGAATCGCACGTCAATGTCGGCTGGACCGCCGGGCTGGGCGTCGAAGTCGGGCTGACGCCGCGCTGGTCGGCCAAGGCCGAGTGGCTCTATCTCGACCTCGCGGGCAGCAGCTTTTCGCTGACTGGAACCTCCAACGGCCTCGCCGCAGACCTGCTGCGCATGGGCGTCAATTATCGCTTCTAAAAGCCGCACCGGACGAGCTGCAGCGTCATAAATCAGCCGCCTTCGATTAGTATTTGTTTTACCATTATTTTGGCCTCCTTAAGTCATAATTAGGTATAATGTTGACGTGCCATAGTCTAATTGCGCCACAAATCGGCCAAGAATTAGAATAGGCGTGTGTCTTTTCAGCACTAGACGTAGGACTAGCCGCGAATACTATCCCGCCACTTTCGAGTGTAGGAGGTCCTCATGAAAAGGCTAGTTCTTGCGTTGGCCGGCGTTGCGGCCTTGACCGGCACGGCCGCGGCGGCCGACCTGGCCCAGCCAGCGCCGGCGCCCTATTACAAGGCGCCGGTTTATGCACCGGCCTATAACTGGAGCGGGTTCTATATCGGCGTGAACGGCGGCGGCGGCTGGGGCAACTCCAATTGGACGACCGCCGGCGGCTTCAATACGTCGGGCGGGCTGGTCGGCGGCACCGTCGGCTACAATTATCAGATGAACCAGGTCGTGCTCGGCGTCGAGGGCGACATCGACTGGGCCGACATCAGCGGCAGCACCAGCGCTGGGGCGGTCTGCGCGCTCGGTTGCACCACCAAGGACAACTGGCTGTCCACGGTGCGCGGCCGCATCGGTTATGCGGGCGACCGCTTCCTGCCGTATGTCACCGGCGGTCTCGCGCTGGGCGATATCAGCGCCACGCTGCCCGGCTTTGCCGGCACCGACACGACCAATGCCGGCTGGACCGTCGGCGGCGGCATCGAGTTTGCCATCGCCGGGCACTGGACCGCAAAGGCCGAATATCTCTACGTCGATCTCGGCAACGTCAGTTGCGGCATCGCCTGCGGCGCCGCCACGCAGAACGTTTCGTTCACCGCGAACCTGTTCCGCGGCGGCATCAATTACCGGTTCTGATCGCGCGAGCGCCTCGGATATCGTGAAAACCCCGGGGCCTGCGTCCCGGGGTTTTTGTTTGGTGATAGGCTAGAACATCATTGCGGCGGCAAACGAAGCGGCGCCGGCGCTCAAGTCATCCGAAGTCGTCATGCAGGCTTGGTCGCGGCGAAGGCCGGGATGCGCGCGGCGAAATTGTCGAGCCAAGCGACCAGAAGCGGATGATCGTTCCGCCAACTGCCGCCAAAGCGGAAATCGCGGTAGCCGAGCGCGCAGGCGAGCGCAATCTGGCCGACGTCAGGCAACGCTTGCGACGCGTCGAGCGACGGCGGCGCGGCTTCGAGCACCGCGAGCGCGCGCGCGACTTTGCCGGCCTGGAGGTCGAGCCATTTCGGCTCGTACATGTCGGGCTTGCGGAAACGGCCCTCGTACACGGTGAGGACGGACGCATCGAGGATGCCGTCGCACAGCGCCTGCAGGCGCAGCGCGGCGAGACGCTTGGCGCCTTGCCGCGGCACGATCTTGCCGCCGCCGGCGCGCGCGTCGAGATAATCGAGGATCACGCGCGAGTCGTAGATCGCGCTGCCGTCCTCGACGATCAGCACCGGAATTTTGCCGAGCGGATTGGTCTTGCGCAGCGAATCGTTGGGATCGGTCGTGTCGGCGCGCTCGAGCGTGATCTCGCGGTCGACGCCAAGGAGTGCCGCGGCGATGCGCACTTTGCGCACGAACGGTGAGGACGGCGAGAAACGCAGGATCATCCTGGCCATATTGCAGTGACTCGACAGACGATGCGTCGCTGGCCGTGACGCGCGCCGCCCACCGGCTCGCGCGCAGCGCCAGTACCTCGATGGAACAACAGGCTAGCCGGTGACGACGAGGTTGACTGCTTTCGGGCCCTTGCCCTTCTTATCCGGCTCAACGTCGAAGCTGATGCGCTGACCTTCGGACAGCGACTTCAGTCCGGCGCGCTCGACGGCGGTGATGTGCACGAACACGTCGCGGCCGCCGTCATCCGGCTTGATAAAACCGTAACCGCGGTCACCATTGAAGAACTTGACAATCCCCTGCATCGCCATCGAGCGGCTCCCTGCCCCGTGTTGCTTGGCCGCCGACCCCCACGGCACGGCGGTTCGGCCGGACATCCACACAGGCAAAGAGCATCGGCCCCGACGGCCTCAGTCACTCCCGCCAGCCCCCATAGGAGGCGGAACGTCTAAGCCAGCAACGCTGCTGGAACAATTAGCGTACTTTGGACCTGTGGAAAAGTGGCAAGAACGTGTTTAACGCTCCGCCGCGAGCCAATCGATGCGATGGCCGGGCGCCGCCGAAGCTCGCCCCAGCCAGCGTCCGAGCGCGGGCAGGAGGACCCGCAGGTCCGCTTCGAGCGTAAACGGCGGATTGACCACGACGAGGCCGGAGCCGGTGAGCCCGGCATCGTCGGCCGGGGCGCGCACGGCGAGCTCGCAACGCAAAATCTTGGCAACCGACAGCCGTTGCAACCGCCGCGCCAAGGCGTCGGGCGCCTCGCGGGTCGTGATCGGATACCACGCCAGGTAAATGCCGGTCGGCCATTTGCGGTGCGCAGACGACAAGGTCGCGGCGAGGCGGGCGAAATC
Organism: Xanthobacteraceae bacterium; assembly: GCA_030036975.1. GTDB lineage: Bacteria > Pseudomonadota > Alphaproteobacteria > Rhizobiales > Xanthobacteraceae > BOG-931. Next base: position 8,271 of record JASHSE010000231.1, read on the forward strand.
GGCCGCCTCCTCGTACGGCGGATCGATGAAGACGAGACCGCGGCGCTCCTTGGGCGGCACATAGGCGCCGATCGCGGTCCAGCCGTCGATCGCAAGCGCTTTGGCCCGCACGTCGCCGCGCAGTGCGCCTGCAAGCTGCGCGGCCGCATGCGGCTCGATCTCGCAAGCGATCAAGCGATCCTGCGATCGCATCAGGTGTTGCGCGATCAGCGCAGATCCCGGATAGGTCCGCAAGCCCGGCTCACTATTGCAGGCCGCAACGGCCTCGATATAGGGCGCAAGCAATGTATCGGCCGCGGCGTTCTTTGCACCAACCAGTCGGTTCCAAACGCGGCCAATTCCGTCGCGCCATTCGCCGCCGCGCGTCGCTTCATCGGCGAGAAGATCGTAGCGACCGGCGCCGGCGTGACTGTCGATGACGCGAAACGCCGTCGGCTTTTGCCGCAGATATGTAACGATGCGCGCCAGCACCGCGTGTTTGTGCACGTCGGCAAAATTGCCGGCATGGAAAGCGTGGCGATAATTCATTGCGGCGCCGACCATCCATCAGGACGGCTCCGCCTGCAACGACGCCGCCAGTGCGCCAGCGTCGAAGGGCGCAGGGGACCTCCGATACCAAGACCTTCGATATCAACCTGGAAGTACACTCGCGCCGCAATCATGGCAGCCGTGAGCGCCGCAATGCGCAGGCTGCAAACGGCGCGGGTCCGGCCGCGAGGCCGGACCCTTCACTTTCGCCGACAGGTTACGCGCCGGCCACACAAGGCGTCGATCCGCTTAGCCCGAGCCGCCGCCGGCATTGCGGCGTCCGGCATCCGTCGCCGTCGCGTGCGGCGCCGGCATCAACACTTGCTCGCGCTGGCAACTATGCTGCACGATTTCCGGGCAGGCGCGGAATTTCAAATCTTTCGACAGACACAGCCGGACTTCGGTCAGGCGCTTGTCATCGCAGGCGACTGCCATGTCGCCCGCGGCGAGATCGGGATTGGCTTTGTGGAAGGCGTTTTCCACCGCCGCCGGAGTGACCGTGAGCGGCTGCTGCGGGTTGAGATATTCGGGCGGAATCTTCACGAGGGCGCGCGCCTTGCGCAGCGTATCGAAATAGGCATGCGCCGACAGCCCGGTGCAGGTGCCGTGGCGGTCCCATTCGGTGAAGACCAGGCGCGGCTCCGGCATCAGATCGAGCACGCCGGAAATCGTCGGATGATCGAGGCGCGGTGCCGGCACTTGGCAATATTCGGGAAAGCCGCTCTCGTATTGCGGCCACAGCCCGTGAACGATGAACGAATAGGCGCGCGTGCCGCATTGCATGCCCGGCGCGCGCTCGGGCGAGCGTTCCGCCGTGGCCGCACAGTATGACGGCGACCATGACAGCGACAGCAGGTAGAAATCGAACTGTCCCGGCTGATTCTGCCGCTTATCTTGCGCCAGCCCCATGCCGGCTGTTGCGGCCACAAGACAGAACGCGAGCACACCACGAACAATGAACCGGACCATGACGACCCCCCTTGATGACGCGGCGGTTAAGTCAAGCGTCGAGAGAGCGCGTAGCATGCTTGTCAGAACAAATCAAGAACAAAATAACGATACCCTTCGTCTCCAGGGGCGGACCTGAAACGGCTGTGTGCGGGCGTCCCCGGCGAGCCTGCGGCGCGCCTTGCGCATCGGCTCGCGGCACGCCAATACTTGACAGCGGCGCGAACGCGTCCGGTCGAGCATTGCCGGTCTCCGGTCGCCGCTGCGCAATACGGGCAGTCCGCATGGCCGTTTATCGGCTCTTCAAGAACAAAGCCTTTGAACCGGAAATAATCGCCACGATGACGACGGCGTACACCGAGGTATGCCAGGCGCTCGGCATCAGCGATCGCGACCGGCTGCGGACGGACGCCGTTGCCAAAAAGGTGATCGAGTTTGCGCAGCGCGGCGAGCGCGATCCGGCACGTTTGCGCGAGCACGTACTGCAGGCCTTGCGCCCTTAACCGCGCTTCGCTGCGGCCGGCGCGGGAGCGCGGAGCCCTCAGGGTCGGGCGGCGCGGCAGGCCGGATTGTAGGCCCAGTTGCGATCGAGGCCCTGCACGCAGAAATCGACGCCCCAACTCATGCCGATCATCCCGGTGTCTTCGGCGATCGAATAGTAGATCGGGTGGCGCCGTCCGTCATTGATCAACGCCGTGCCGCTGCAGAAGCGGCGCGGGATCGATTGCGCCGCCCATGGCAGCATGGCGGTCTCGCGAATGTCCTCGATGCCGACGATGCGCAGGTCGGAATTCCAGAAGCGACGCTCCTTGGTGCCGAAGCGGCCGATGATGCGATCGAGCGCCGGCGGGTAATCGCAGGTCGGGATGACGCGATCGTAGCGCGGCCCGGACAGCCAGAAGTTCTTCTCGAGCGGATTGGCCGCCCGCGCCGGCACAACGCCCAACGCGCACGCCAGCGCGAGCAAAAGGGACGCCACGCGACCCGACATGACCCTTCCCCGTCAATCATCGGCAGCGTGCCGCGCCACCCCACGCCGGTCAAGCTTGCGATCGTCGAAACCTCGGATTGCCGCGCAGCCGTGGCAATTGGGCAACGCGCGCCTGCGGCGGCTCTGCGCGGCGGCGTAGGCCGGTCGCAAGCCGCTGCCATCCACAGATGCTATCCACAGAAATGTCACAGCCGGGATCGGTTTGTCACAGCTTTCGCTCACTGCGGAAAGATCCACGCTTCGCGCTTCATGTTACCAACCGCCGACTCGGTGCAAGGCGTTCGACCAAATACACTGAGGAAGCTATGGGCGAGGTGCACCGGCTGGTCAGCCCGGAGCCGGCCTTCGACATGCAGGCGGCGGGGCGCCTGATGCTGAAGGTCTTTGCACCCTGGGTGGCGGACCTCGCCTTGCTGGTGGAAAGCATCGAGCCGGTGCGGCCGTCGGGAGCGCCGCCGGATTGGCAGCCGGGCGCGGTCTTGCGCATGCCGTTTGCCAAGAAGATTTGCGGCGACGGCAACGTGGTCTGCAGCCAAGCGCTCATGGCGCTCGCCGACACGGCCATGGTGATCGCCTGTTCGGCGGCCTGGAACGGCTATCGGCCGATGAGCGTGATCGACCAGACCATGCATTTTCTCCGCCCGGTGAACTTCGATGTCGTTGCCGACGCCCGCGTGATCCGGATCGGCAGCACCACGAATTTCGCCCGCGTCACCGTGCTCAGCGCCGCCGACAAGCGGCCGGTCGGCATGGTGTCGAGCGCTTATTCGATGCAGTGATGCATCACCAAGCGCGCCGCCCGCCGCCGTCCGTTGGACGGGCGTATCGCGCGAATACCTTCCCTCACCCAGCGAAAATTGCGCACCGGATTTGACGCTACCATAAATTGTGATATGCCGTTCTACGTTTCCTATCCCCATGTCTTCAAGGCGGACGGGACTAACTAAAGAGTTGATAAGAGCGCCTGGAGACAGCCTATGTCGCACACGGCGAAATTGTACGTTTACAGACGATCGTGGCCGTTAACGGATTGGTGCCCCGACGTGCAGTTCTGTGATTTCATCCACGACAACGATATCCGAGATCAGGTGATCTTCCACTTCGGAACCGGTGAGCACCACATCGTCGGGCGCCGTAACATCAACCTTCAGCCACCCAACCACGTCTTGGCTGTCACTGCTTCCAAAGGCGAGTACAGCGCCTACATCAAACACATCATAGACAACCCACGCACAGGGAATTACTACAAAGTTTTATTTCTCGATATCTACACTCTATCAGAACGAATCCTGCCCCGGTTCGATGTCGTCACATTGTTTCATCTATGCGAGTTTTATGAAAAGCAGAGCTATCGGTATGCGCCGTTGGATGACAGAGGATTGATCGATCTCTTTATCTCCAGGCTGCAGCCCAACGGACAAATACTCTTTTATCGAGATTCGATTGCAGCGGAGGAGATGCTGTCGATCGTGAACGCGTATGTCGACGCCGGCAAGCTTGTTTTTGCGCAAGCCTACAAGGAACTGCTCGTTTACCGCTTGCCGTGATGGGCCACGCTTAGAAAAGCCGCGGTAGAACCGTGCTTTGAATGGTGATATTATGGTGTTCTGCAACACGACCTTCTAAACTCGCGCAATGACGAAGCGGCGGGAGACTGCCCTGATGCCTCGGAAAACTGCAATCGCGATCGGCGCGGTGCTCGGCATCGTCGGCTGCACGGTCGCATCGCAATCGTTCGCCTATCACACGTTTACCGGAGTCGGCCCGGGCGTCACCGGCAATGATACCGGCGGCATCATTCCTTATTCGCCGGCCGTCGGGCGGATTTATCGCGGCCTTGCCGCCGCGCATTGCGCGCAATGGGGGCGGCTGGCGCATATCACCAGCGTGGAGCGCCGTTACGGCGATTACATCAGCTTCGTCTGCATCGACAAGCCGTGGATGATTCACTGAAGCCGACGCGCGGATAAAAAGCCGAGACTATCTGTCATCCGTCATCGGTCCGCCAATCCCCAATCACCGCCTGAACCAGCGCCAGCGCGGCGACCGCGGCCGTATCGGCGCGCAGAATGCGCGGGCCGAGTGCGAGGCGGACCACGTTCGGCAGGCGCAGCAACGCCGCGCGCTCGTCCGCGGCAAAGCCGCCTTCGGGCCCAACCAACACGGCGAGCGGCGAACGCGGCGGAACGGTCGCGAGCGCCGCGAGCGGATCGC
>JASHSE010000232.1 GCA_030036975.1 Xanthobacteraceae bacterium
CCGGGGTTCGTTATGCGAAATCGCCATTTATTGTCGGCAAGCTTATCAACGATGATGGTACAGAGGGTACGTTAATTCTCGTGAAGGCCACCGTAATCAAGGAAATGGATTTCACGACGTCCGGCTATTTAGCATCCAATCCTGATTTTCCGCACCAATCGACGGTCGATCAGTTCTTTAATCCCGACCAATTCGACGCATATCGCTATCTCGGCTACGAAAGTGGATTGCAAGCTGTGGAAAAGCTCCAACTCGTGAAAACCATTTCTGATCCCAAATCGATAATCACGCAGTATTGCGCCGCCACAATGACCTCTCATTGCGACACTTGATCGACCCTCTACCCGGCCACCGCTCGAAGTCTTGAGACCTGCATTTATTTTTCGCGCTCAGGACCCCTTTCACGGCTTGCATCAAGGTTCCGACGAGACGCGCGCGCTCGCCGTCACCCCCGCACCGGCGGTCGCCCGCAAGGCGCCTCAAACCTGACTAAGGTCCCAGACTCTCAGCTCAGCAAGCGCCGCATCGCGGCCGCCCAGGCGGCGAGTTTTTGCTGGCGCGCGGCCGGGTCTATCTGCGGGGTGAACCGCCGCTCCAGGCGCCATTGCGCGGCGAAGCGGTCCGGCTCGGGAAAGAAGCCGACATGAAGCCCGGCCAGATAGGCGGCGCCGAGCGCGGTGGTTTCGCGGACATGCGGCCGATCGACCGTGCAGCCGGTCAAATCGGCGAGGCGTTGCATGGTCCAGTCGGAGTTGGCCATGCCGCCGTCGACGCGCAAAACGCTCAACGTCTTTTCGGCCGGCGGCCAGTCGGAGCGCATGGCGGCCAACAGGTCGGCGGTCTGGAAAGAGACGCTTTCAAGCGCGGCGCGCGCCAGCTCCGCTGGGCCGGTCGCGCGCGTGAGGCCGAACAGGGCGCCGCGGGTGTCCGGCCGCCAATGGGGCGCGCCGAGGCCGACAAAAGCCGGCACCAGGATCACGTCCTGGCTCGGGTCGGCAGTTGCGGCGAGCGCGCCGGTCGAAGCGGCGTCGGGCACGACGCGCAAGCCGTCGCGCAGCCATTGCACCGCCGCGCCGGCGACGAAGATCGAACCTTCGAGCGCATAAGCCCGCTTGCCGCCGAGCTGATAGGCGATGGTGGTGACCAGCCGGTTCTTGGAAGCGACCGGCATCGTGCCGGTATTGATCAGCGCAAAGCAGCCGGTGCCGTAGGTCGACTTGACCATGGCGGGCGCAAAGCAGGCCTGCCCGACCAGCGCCGCCTGCTGGTCGCCGGCGATGCCGCAAATCGGAATCGGCGCGCCGAACAGTTCGGGGTCGGTTACGCCGAATGCGCCGGATGAATCGCGCACCTCCGGCAGAACGGCGCTGGGAGTGTCGAGGATCGACAACAGCCGCTCGTCCCAGCGGCCGCGATGAATGTCGAACAACAGCGTGCGCGACGCGTTGGTAGCGTCGGTTGCGTGCACCTTGCCGCCGGTCAAGCGCCACAAGAGGTACGTGTCGACGGTGCCGAAGGCGAGCTCACCGCGCGCCGCCGCGTCGCGCGCGCCCGGCACGTGATCGAGCAGCCAGGCGAGCTTGGTGCCGGAAAAGTACGGATCGAGCAGCAGTCCGGTCGCGGCCGTAAACAGCGGCTCATGGCCGTTCGCCTTGAGTTCGGCGCAGCGCGCCGCGGTGCGCCGATCCTGCCAGACAATGGCGCGATGCAAGGGCCGGCCGTCGGCGCGGCGCCACAACAGCGTGGTTTCGCGTTGATTGGTGATGCCGATCGCGGCGATGTTTTTGGCGCCGGCGCCGACGCGCCGCATCGCCTCACCGCAGGTGTCGAGCGTCGTCGTCCACAGATCGTGCGGATCGTGTTCGACTTCGCCGTCGGCCGGAAAATGCTGCGGAAACTCGCGCTGCGCCAGAGCGGCGATCGAGAGATCGGCGGCGAACAGGATCGCCCGCGTCGACGTGGTGCCCTGATCGATCGCAAGCACGTAAGACGTCACGCCTGCCTCCCGCGTGCCGCGTGCGGCTCAGGCATAGAATTGCCGTGCCCCAGATTTTTTCAATCCGGGGCACGGCAGCCGTTCATGTCGCCGACAATTGTCGCGCCGCGTCGATCGGGTATTGCTCCGGCGCGGCGCGCCAGCGCCGCATCAGCTAAAGGCTCCGGGGAATACCTGGACGACCTGGCCATTACCGACATTCACGAGAAGCAGGTCAGGCCCGTATTCGACGTATTGAAAGCCCGGATCGGGCGGCGGCAATCCCATGCCGGCCCAGCCTGTGTAGTAGTAAGTCGGCGTCGACCAGAACAGCGGCGGCAGAATCGCGCCGACGGCCCACAGGCGGTAGGCAAAGCCCGGCGGATAGACCCACGGGCGCGGGAAATGCACCGGATGCCACGCATACGAATGGCCGTGGAAAAGCCACGGCCCATGCCCAACAGCGGGGCCGCCGAAGCGTACGGGGCCATGACCAACAGGGCCATGAGCAACCGGACCGCGAAAGGCTGGGCCGCGAACTACTGGCCCGTGACCCACCGGCCCGTGACCGGCCGGTCCGGGACGCACGAAGGCGCGGGCCGGCGGTCGGCCGCCGCCTTTATTATTTCCGTGCGGATTTCCGCCCGCCGGTGCTTGAGCCAAGGCCAAGCTCGGGACCGCGAGCGATAAGATCGCGGCGATGGTAAAGACACGTCGCATAGCGACTCCTCTGTTTAAGTCCCCGAAGAATCGGCGGGCAGCCTAACAAAATTACCGCACCCCCGTAAGCCGCCGTTGCCGGCAAGCCACATCCGGCCAGAGGCATGTGGCCACAACATGGCCGCTCGCTTGCCATTGTGGCGGCGCTGGGCCATGCCGAGTTTATGGGCAGTTTATTTGGCGGTTTGTGGTGGGAGGTGTGATGAAGGCGCTGCTGCGGATTTTCGGCATGCTCCTGCTGGTACTTGGGCTTCTGTTCATGGCGCAGGGCTCGGGGTACCTGCCGTGGCCGGCCGAGAGCTTCATGGTCGGCGACCGCACCTGGGTGTTTTACGGTGGGCTCACCGCGGCCATCGGTTTTCTGGTGATTTTTGCCTCGGGTTTCGCCCTCTAGTTCGGAAAATTCTGCAAGCGCGCCTCGCGAAAGAATTGCGGCAGCTCGGCGATATCGCGGCTGCCGTAATCGGTGGCGGCCGCCGACAGCGCGGCGAGCGTCCCGGAGGCGAGCGGGGCCGGCACGCCGCTGAGCGCACCGGTCGCGACCGCCGAGATGATGTCCTTGCGCAGGGTGCGGATGTCGAGCGCCGGCTGTTGCGATCGAGGGCCTTCTCTGATCGGTAAATAAATTCGAGATTATCACGCCAACGCTTCAACCACCGCCTTGCCGCAGGCGGCGGTGTCAGCCGGGCCGCCGAGATCGCGGGTGCGCAGCTTTGGCTCGGCGAGCACGCGCTCGATCGCCTTGACGATCGCCGCCGAGGCGTCGGTCTCGCCCAAATGCTCGAGCATCATCGCGCCCGACCAGATCTGGCCGATCGGGTTAGCGATGCCTTGGCCGGCGATGTCCGGCGCCGAGCCGTGCACCGGCTCGAACAGCGACGGAAAGCGCCGCTCCGGATCGATGTTGCCGGATGGCGCGATGCCGATGGTGCCGGTGCAAGCCGGCCCGAGGTCGGAGAGAATGTCGCCGAACAGATTCGAGCCGACCACGACGTTGAACCTGTCCGGCCGCAGCACGAACAGCGCGGTCAGAATATCGATGTGGTACTTGTCCCATTTCACGTCGGGAAAATTTTTCGCCATCGCTTCGACGCGCTCGTCCCAGTACGGCATGGTAATGGCGATGCCGTTCGACTTGGTGGCCGACGTCAGATGCTTCTTCGGCGTGCGGCGCGCCAGCTCGAAGGCGAATTTGAGCACGCGGTCGACGCCGATGCGCGACAGCACGGTCTCCTGCACCACCACTTCGCGCTCGGTGCCGGCGAAGATGCGGCCGCCGATCGCCGAATATTCGCCCTCGGTGTTCTCGCGCACCACCCAGAAATCGATGTCGCCGGGCTTACGGTTGGCGAGCGGCGACGGCACGCCGGGCATCAGCCGCACCGGACGCAGATTGACGTATTGGTCGAACTCGCGACGGAACTGAATGAGCGAGCCCCACAGCGAGACGTGATCGGGAATCTTCGCCGGCCAACCGACGGCGCCGAAGAAGATCGCATCGTGCCGGCCGATCTTTTCCTTCCAATCCTCCGGCATCATGCGCTGGTGCTTGGCGTAGTAATCGTAGGAGGCGAAATCGAAATGATCCTGGCGCATCTCGAAGCCGAATTTTTTTGCCGCGGCCTCGAGCACGCGCACGCCCTCCGGCACCGTTTCCTTGCCGATGCCGTCGCCCGGAATGACGGCGATGTTATAGACGCGGTTGGTGGGCATGGGGCGATTTCCTCTTCCTTGTAGGATGGGTTGAACGAAGTGAAACCCATCAATGGCGGTGTTATAACAGAAAGACGATGGGTTTCGCTGCGCTCAACCCATCCTACAACATCGACGCGATCGCTGCGCCGAACAGATCGAATGCCTCGGCGAGCAGCCGCAGCACCAATGCCGGATCGGTCGCGGTGAGCACGCAGGCGCGGTGTGTTTTGCGCAGATCGTCCGGCGCGTTGGTGCAGGCGGCCGCGGTGTCGAGCGCCCAGCCGAGATGCTTGCGGGCGTGACGCAGCCCGAGTTCGACGCCGTATAGGCCGAGCATTTCGCCGTAAAGCGCGGACACAAGCGCAAGCTGCTCGGCCAACGGCGGCGTGCACTCGCGCTGGCCGGTCGCCAGATAGCGCGCGAGCTGGCCGGGAAACCAAGGCTTTCCTTTCGCGCCGCGGCCGACCATGACCGCGTCGGCGCCGGAAGCGGCGAGCGCCGCGTCGGCGTCGTCAAAACTTGCAATGTCGCCGTTGACCACGACCGGAATCGACACGGCCTCCTTCACCGCGCGCACCGCCGCCCAATCGGCGCGGCCTTTGTAGAACTGGCAGCGGGTGCGGCCGTGCACGGTGACGAGCCGCACGCCGGCGTTTTCGGCGCGGCGCGCCAGCGTAGGCGCATTGTGCGACGCGTCGTCCCAGCCGAGCCGCATCTTCAACGTCACCGGCACGTGCACCGCACCGACCACCGCCTCGATCAGCGTGAGCGCGCGATCGAGATCGCGCATCAGCGCCGAGCCGGACTGGCCGCCGGTGACGTGCCTCGCCGGGCAGCCCATGTTGATGTCGATGATGGCGGCGCCGGCCGCTTCGGCAATCGCTGCGCCCTCCGCCATCCAGCGCGCCTCGCAGCCGGCAAGCTGCACCACATGCAGCCCGGCGCCGTGATCTTCGATGCGGCGGCGCGCCATCCGGCATTGCGCCGCCCGCCCGCCGCCGGCCAGCGCCGCGCACGCCGTCATCTCCGACACGACCAAGCCGGCTCCGAGCCCCGCCGCCAGCCGCCGAAACGGCGCATCGGTGACGCCCGACATCGGCGCGAGGAGCACCGGATTCGGGAGCGGGATCGGGCCGATGGCGAGGGAATGCATGGGCATTCGCGGGCCGGGTTAGACGAAGGCGTAACCCGCCGCAAGTTGTTCAAGAAGTACCGGATCACGCTTCACCAAGCCGCCCCACATGCTACGTTTGCGTCGACGGGCAGCTGCCATCCGGACCGAACGCCATGGACCACGCGTGGGACGATCTGATTTTTTCGGAAACGTGCGAGCATTGGCTGAAGGTTGCCCGGATCATTGGCAGAGTGTCAGACCGCGTGCCCAATGGACCGCATTTCGAAGAGATTGCGGCTCGCATCCAAGCTCTCGTCAACGAAGGCAAGCTCGAGGCGAAGGGCGACTTATCGCGTTGGCTCTACAGCGAAATCTGTCTCGCCCAATCGAGCGCGTCGGCGCGCGCCGCACCGTTCGAAGAGTAACGCGCTGGCAGGCGCGCGGTGCAGGGAACGGCGGATTCGTACCATCGTCGAACAACGGACTCGGTCTCACCAAAGGGGCACAGGCGCCCGCATTTCACTGTCGCGCGATTCGAGTTAGGCTCGCGGCATATTGCGGTGATTCGCCATGAGCCAAACTGCTGCAGTCGGCATCCCTTCACTCGAAGAAACCGGCTACAGCCGCGAGAGCTTGATCGAGGCACTGCGCAATGCGAGGGAGCTGCCCTCCACTGAGATCGCGTTCGCGACTTTGTACGCTGATGCGATCGAGCCCGATGTCGTCGCGCTCGTCGAGCGTGCCCGGTACGAGAACCTCGACGCCCCCTCCAGCCGCCTCCTGTTCCGCGGCATTCATATCCTCGGCGGCCGGCGACTCGGCGCGGCGTATCGACCGCTGGTCGCGTTTCTCAAGGGTCCGCAGGACCGGATCGAGGATTTGTTGGGCGACGCCATCACGGAAAATCTCTCACAGATTTTGCTGGG
>JASHSE010000026.1 GCA_030036975.1 Xanthobacteraceae bacterium
TCCGCTTTCGCGGATGATGACAATGAAAATGCAAGAGGCCCAGACGACTTGTCCACGGCAGGTCGGGCCTACACGGCCGGCGCCGGTCATGATGATTGCGTCAGCGTTCGATCGCGACGTTCCACGCCCCATCGGCTGGAATTCTATCTCAGCGTAATACTTGATCTCCGTATGAAGGTGGTCATATATCATCCGCTCCTGCACAGTTCCAAACGGCACCAAGGGATGACATGAATTGGCTTCTTGTCTTTTGACCGGCCACGGCCGGGCAAAATTCCGTCCACACTTTGTGTATTGATATCCCTCTTCAACAAACGCGAGACGTGCTGAGATAGGCCGTCGTTTCGTAAACCAATGTCAGGGCGCACACGCTAGAAATCGCATGCTATACCACAGCCTATCGACGATCGTTGCAAGCAGTTTTTCCGCCGCGGGCTTGCCAGCTACGAACATTTCCATTAGCCGCTCCGGACGCCCGGATTTAGGCCAGTTTCAAATCCAGCCGGCGATTGAGTTATCCAAGGTCCTGAAATTGCCGCCGCGGGCGATTGCCGAGAAGGTATTGCCACATCTTGCGTCGGTTGATCTCCTGCTCAATGTAAGGGTCGATGGGCCCGGCTTCATCAACTTTTCCGTGGCGGACAATTTTCTTGCAGCAGAAGTAACGAAGGCGGCAACCGACGAGCGTCAAGGTACGCCGCTGCGCACCGGCCAGGAAATAGAGACGGTTGTGATCGACTACGGCGGCCCCAACGTCGCAAAAGCGATGCATGTCGGTCACCTCCGTTCCGCCATCATAGGCGACACGCTTCGCAGAATCGGCACGTTCCTTGGCGACAACGTCATCGGCGACATCCATCTCGGTGACTGGGGTCTGCCGATGGGAATGGTCATTGCTGAAATACGTCGTCGTTTTCCCGATCTCTCATACTTTGGCGAGGCATCGGACTCCTCCCAACCTGAAGATCGCCGGTTCTCGCTTGCGGAGTTGACGAGATTTTATGCCGCGGCGGCCGCGCGATGCCAAAGCGATACGGCCGCGCTCGAAGAGGCGCGTCTGGTGACCGCCGCCTTGCAAGATGGCGAGCCGCGCTTTCGTAAGTTGTGGCAGGGTATTGTCGCCCAATCTGTTGCCGCCGCGCGCCGAGAATTCGAACGCCTCAATGTCCACTTTGATGTCTGGCTCGGCGAGAGCGACGTGCATGATACATTGGAGGTGTTGATTGAGGACTTGAAAGCCCGACACATCGCTGAACTGGACCAGGGAGCACTTATCATACCCGTTGCAAGCGATGACGGGCACGACAAGATGCCGCCCTTGATAGTCGAGAAGGCCGACGGCGCCGAAACCTATGCGGCAACCGACCTCGCAACCATCGCGTATCGGATTGAACGGTTCGATCCTGACGTTATTCTCTACGTCGTGGACCAGCGGCAGCAGCTGCATTTCAATCAAGTATTTCGGGCCGCCGAGAAGATCGGACTCATTGCCAATGGACGGCCGCGGTGCGAGCACATTGGATTTGGCACCATAAATGGGCCGGATGGTAAGCCGCTGCGAACGCGCTCCGGTGACGCATTGCAGCTCAGCGAGCTGATCGCTCAGGCGACTGCTGCTGCATCTAAACGGCTTGTCGAGCTAGGAACTCTCGGTAGTGCCAGCAGCGAGGAAAACGCGCGGATTTCGTACCAGCTGGGCATTGCCACCATCAGGTTCGCGGATCTGTCCAACAATCGTACGTCGGACTACATATTCAACATCGAGCGCTTCTCGAAGGCGGAGGGGCGAACCGGTCCGTATATCTGCTACGCCGTCGTCAGAGCGAATGCTATTCTGCGCAAGGCCGAAACAGAAGATCTCAATAAGATAAGACTCAGCGATCTCGGCTCAGATGTCGAGCGTGAGCTGGTCTTGGGGCTTCTGGAATTCCCTGAAAAGCTTATTAAGTCTTATGACAAGCGTCAGCCCAACATTATTTGCGAACATTTATTCGTCGTCGCGCAGACGTTCAACATGCTTTATCACCGAACGCAAATTCTTACTGAGCCGGATCCGGCGCGGCGAATCTCATTATTGGGGCTGACAAGATGCGTCGCCTCTCAGCTGCGCCTGGGGTTGTCTCTACTCGGTATCGAGAGTCCCGATCACATGTAGACACATTCGTCTTCAGCATGTCGAAGGCGATCCCCGCGACCCGTCGCGGGTCGGCACGATCAAGTTCAAGGTGAGCTAAGGTTTGTTGAGCGCTCAGCTCCACAAGGTGAACCGGATGAAACTGAGTGGATATCCCGGCCTATGGCGGACAGAAGCTTAGAGCGAACTTGTTGACAGCTCTTCCAATGCGATGGGTGGCTCGCGGGCCAACGATGCCATCGCCCTATCGGCGAGTTCCTCAGGGCGCGGCGGCGTGTCGTCGCCGGCTTCGGCGCGGGCCAGGAACTCGACCGCGCCCCGCCCGCCGAGAATGGGAGAAACGCACACATCACGGACGGGAACCCGCCCAGCCGACAGGTCGCGAAAAAGGCCTAGCAGGACCGAACGCATCATGACCTCGTCGTTCGATCGGTCCTGCGGCAGTCCCTCGTAAAGAGGCTTGATGAGTGCGATGATCCTTGGCCGCGCGAGAAAGCAACCGGTGATGATCGGAAATGCCTTGCGCAAAGAAAGATAGGACAGATCCACCGTCGCCAGGTCGATGGGCGGGTCGAAATCGCTGGAGCGCACATTGCTGATATTCGTGCACTCCATCGCTCGCACACGCGGGTCCACGGCCAGGCGACCGCGCAGTTGGCCATATCCCACATCGACCGCGTAAACAATTTTCGCCCCGTGCCGCAGCAGGCAATCCGCGAACCCGCCCGTCGACGCGCCGGCGTCCAACACCGAAAGACCAAACACATCGGCGGCAAAGACCGACAAGGCTTTTTCGAGCTTGTATCCTCCCCTGCCGGCGTAACGCAGCACTATTCCTCGTATCGAGACGGCGGCGACCTCCGCGAGCCGCTCTCCAGGCTTGTCTATGACACGCCCGCCCGACACGACCCGCTTATCGATGATCCAAGCTTGGGCCGTTCGCAGGTCAGGAGCAAGTCCTCTGCGGACGAGCAGCTCGTCGATCCGCGCCTTGCGCTGCGCCATTTGGAGATTCCTGACTTCTTGATCAGAGGCTCATAGCACGGCTTATTTTGTCGCGCGAAATCCCGGTCCGATCCCGGCGTGCGTTATGCGCGAAGCGCAATCGACTTCAGTTCAGCACGAATTCGTTAGTGGGTTCGTAAAAAGGGGCGTCACAAGCGCAGGCTGTCGCGATTGATCCGACCCTTCATTCACCCTGGAAGGAGGCTGCATCAATCCGGCCGCCGGTCGAAGCGGACGTCTTCCATCAGGCGGCTCCCATCGTATTGACATTGTGTATACGGCCATTATATTTCAGCGTATGCCAAAGAGCCGTTCCCCATCGGCAGAAAGCGTTGGAACCACCACCGTCGCGGTAGTGGAGCGTTCTTCGGCGGCCGATTCAAAGGGCACCATCAACCTGCGTATCGAAACGCGTACCCGCCAGCTCATTGATGACGCGGCGGCGATCCTCGGCAAGACGCGCACCGAGTTCATGGTTGAGAGCGCCCGGCGGCAGGCGATCGACGTGCTACTGGGTCAGCGGCTCTTCGTGCTCGACGCCCATCGCTATGACGCCTTCATGGACGCGCTGGATAATCCTCCGGCGCCGGGGCCGAAGCTGCGGTCGCTCCTCCGCCGAATCCCGGCATGGCAGAAATAACCACGAAGCCGGGGCGCCGCCACGGCTCTCGACTGTCGACCCCAGTTCCCTTGACGGCTGAACATGATCTTTCTGAATTCGATTGTGGCGAGCCAGCGCTCAACGACTGGCTCCGTCACCGCGCCCTGAAAAATGAAAGCCGCTTCTCACGCACCTATGTGGTCTGCGAAGGCAACCTGGTTGTCGCATATTTCTGTATCTCGGCGGGAGCGGTGGAACGCGCGTCCGCGCCCGGAAAACTTCGGCGCAACGCACCAGACACGATTCCGGTCTCGGTGATAGGTCGACTTGCAGTTAGCCGTGGTCACGCAGGGAGAGGGCTGGGCGCTGATATCCTCTCGGACGCGCTACGCCGTGTTGCGGTTGCCTCTCAGAGCATCGGCATCGGGGCGGTACTCGTCCACGCCAAAGACGATACGGCAAAACGCTTCTACATGAAATGCGCCGAGTTCATCGAATACCCGGAGGAGAGTCGAACCCTGTTCCTCCCGATCGAAACCGTGGTCGCAGCCTTCAGCTAGTTGCAAATGATTTACTCATTCCAAGCTTCTTTCAGTGGCCAGCGGCAGGCGAGGATCGTCAGCCCGGCGA
>JASHSE010000233.1 GCA_030036975.1 Xanthobacteraceae bacterium
TGGTGACCAGATCCCAGTGCCGCTCCATGAACATAAATGCGACGACCGACTGCGCGATGACCATCGGCAGGATGATGATGAGCAGCGAACGGGCATAGAGTCCGGTGGGCGTCAGCGCTTTGATCCGGCGGGTGAAGCGCAGCCACGGCTCGGCGATCGGGCCCGCGACGGCGGCCATGGCGCGTTGCATGGCCGCCGCCGCCGCGGCGACCTGACCGGCGGCGCTGCGCAAATGGCCGAGGCCCTGGTCGAAACTGCTCATCGCCCCGCCGAGGTGACCGGCACCAGCCGGTAGCCGACGCCGCGAACCGTCTGCACGATCAGCGGATTGGCCGGGTCGTTCTCGATCTTGCGGCGCAGCCGGTTGACCTGGACGTCGACCGTCCGTTCGCTCACCGCCTCGCCATTGCCGGCGAGCGCCTGCCGCGGCACGGTCTCGCCGATATTGGCGGCCAGAACCCGCAGCATCTCGCACTCGCGTTCGGTCAGCCGCACCGCCTCGTCGCCGCGGCGCAATTCGCCGGTCGCCAAGTGGAAGACGAACGCAGCGAAGCGCACCGACTCCAGGGGCTCGGCGCGCGGCGGCCGGGCGCGCTTGAGGATGTTGGCGACGCGCAGCGACAGTTCGCGCGGCTCGAACGGCTTGGCCACATAATCGTCGGCGCCGATTTCGAGCCCCATGATCCGGCTCTCTTTCTCGTCGCGCGCGGTCAGCATCAGGATCGGCACGCCCGACGTGGCACGGATGGCGCGGGCGAGATCGAAGCCGTTCTCGCCCGGCATCATGATGTCGAGAATGAGCAGATCGAAGCGCAGACCGTCGAGCTTGGCGCGCGCCTCGGCCGCGCTCTCGGCGGTGGAAACGCGATAGCCCTCGCGGGCCAGGAAGCGCGACAGCAGGACGCGGATGGTGCGGTCGTCGTCGACGACGAGCAGGTGCGACGCGTCGTCGGCGGGCTTGTCCGGGACCGCTCCGGTCATGGAGCGCCATCGCGGCGGCGCGGGCGGGCGCGATCGGCGCGCGCGATCATACGCAGGACACGCTCGCGGTCTTCGGCGTCGATCATGCCGGCGAGAAAGCGGCGCACCGTCTCGCGTTCTGCGGAGCCAAGCTCGCCGAGCACGCGCGAGATGCGCGCGGTCTGCAAGCCGGCAAGCTGCATCGCCAAACTCTCGCCGGCCGGCGTGACATAGAGCAGCCGCTGCCGGCGATCATGATCCCCCTCACGTTGTACAACATAACCATCGTCGATCAGCTGCTTGAGCACGCGGCCGAGCGATTGCTTGGTGATCTTGAGGACATCGAGCAGGTCCGCAACCTTCATGCCGGGATTGCGGTTGACGAAATGCAGCACCCGATGATGGGCCCGGCCAAAGCCGAGCTTGGCCAGCACCTCGTCGGGATCGCCGACAAAATCGCGGTACGCAAAGAACAAGAGCTCGATCAAATCCCAGCACGGCGCCGGGACAATTTGCTCGCCCCGCGCCGCCGGGACATGGGTGTCGGGTCTTGTGGTGAGGCTGATGTCCGCCATTATGTCAGCAGTATTGACATATTTCGGGTTGGTTGTTAACACCAAGACGCGTTATCACGATGGCGTCTCGTTCGTGCAACCCGGGGCCCAGCGTTCGTCAACGGGTCGGCCGAGACCATACCGGGAGTTCCGCCCCGACGCAAAAAGCGCGCCGCCCTTTGCTCCGCACCGGGGCGAAAGGCTGATGTGGCGGCTTCCGCAAGGGAGGTAATGACGATGGCCGTGGCCTTCGACCAACGTTCGGACGTGATCTGGTTCGACGGCAAGCTCATTGCCACTTTCGACTGCAAGATCAGCGTGCTGACTCATGGCCTGCATTATGCAAGCTGCGTGTTCGAGGGCGAGCGCGCCTACGGCGGTGAGATTTTCGAGGGCACGGCCCACACTGAGCGCTTCAAGCGTTCGGCCCGGATCCTTGACTTCGAAATCCCTTACAGCGTTGCTGAAATCGACGCCGCCAAGCGCCTGGTTCTGGAGAGGAATAATCAAAAGGACGCCTATGTGCGGCCGATCGCGTGGCGCGGCTCGGACGCACTCGGCGTCTCGGCGCAGAATAATAAAATCCATGTCGCCATCGCCACTTGGGAATGGCCGAGCTATTTCGATCCGGCGCAGCGGCTCAAGGGCATCCGGCTCGATCTAGCCGAGTACCGCCGGCCCGATCCGAAGACCGCGCCCTGTCTTGCCAAGGCGGCCGGCCTCTACATGATCTGCACCATCTCCAAGCATCGCGCCGAACAGCGCGGCTATGCCGATGCCATGATGCTCGATTGGCTCGGCCGCGTCGCCGAATGCACCGGCGCCAATATCTTTTTCATCAAGGACGGCAAGATCCACACTCCGATCGCCGATTGCTTCCTCGCCGGCATCACGCGGGCGACCGCGGTCGCGCTGGCGCGCCGCCGCAATATCGAGATCATCGAGCGGCGGATCATGCCTGAGGAACTGTCCGGCTTTTCCGAGTGCTTCATCACCGGCACCGCTGCCGAGATCACCGCGGTGTCGGAGATCGCCGAGTGGAAATTCACCCCCGGCCGCATCACCCAGGCTTTGATGGCCGATTACACCGCCGAGGTGAAGCCGAAAGGCAAGGCGGCGGCAGCCTGAACGCCGGCGGCAGGCGCGTGGCTATGCGGAGCGTCCTCCCCATCGTGCTGGTCGCAGCGCTCTGCGCAGCACAAGCTTCGCCGCTTCGCGCTGCATCGTTCGAGGACGGTCTCGACGCCTTCAATTCCGGCGATTTTTCCCACGCGTTTTCGATCTGGTGGCGGCTGTCGCGGGCGGGCGATGCCAAGGCCCAGGCCTCGCTCGGCTTCATGTACTATTCCGGCAAGGGCGTGCCGCGCGACGACCGGCAATCGCTGTACTGGTTTCGCCAAGCCGCCGAGGCCGGACAGCCGACGGCGCAGTTCTTTCTCGGGATGCAATATCTCTACGGCCGCGGCGTGCCCCGCGACCTCGCCCAGGCCTATTCGTGGTGCGATATCGCGCTCGCCAACGGCTATTCGCAAAGCCTGTCCTGCCGCGAAATGGTGGCACGCAAGATGACGCCTGACGACGAGCGCCGGGCGAGCAGACTCACTGCCGAGTTTCTCCGGACCCACCCGTTTCGCAATTGATTTCAGTGAGTTTGCGGCTGGCGATGGCGGACCCGATGCCCGGCCGTACACCCCGTTCCGCCCCCACACATTCGGCTTGAGTCGCCGTCCGATTTGGCGCAATCTTTTCGCGCAAGAGCCAACAGCACTGCCCGCGATCTGGCCCGCGCGTCTTCCGCGCGGCGTCGACGGGATTGAGGAAACCGCTCAGGGAGAAGGCAATGGCAGAAGATTGCCGGACCGCGCATGCCGGCGAGGCGCATGCGCGCGACGATCATCATGCAGCGAGCGAAGGCCCGCTGTCGGAGATCGCTCGGATAAAGGCATCGCGACGGACTTTCATCAAAGGCGTCATCGCCTCGGGCGCCACCCTCGGCGCCACGGGCTATCTGTTCCGCTCGGGCTCGGCGCAGGCGCGCAGCGTCGGCGCGGTCGAACGGCTGGTCAGCCTCAACGTCAACGGCCAGACGCGGCGCGTCGACGTGCTGCCCCATGAGACGCTGGCCAACACGCTGCGCTACAAGCTCGGCCTGACCGGCACCAAACTGTCCTGCGATCGCGGCGAATGCGGCGCCTGCACGGTGATCGCCGACGGCACGCCGATCTATTCGTGCACGACGCTGACCCATGCGGTCGCCGCCAAGACGATCACCACGATCGAAGGCATCGCCAAGACCGGCGAGCTGCACCCGATACAAAAAGCCTTCATCGAGGAAATCGGCCCGCAATGCGGCTTCTGCACGCCGGGCCAGGTGATGTCGGCGGTGGCCCTGCTCGCGGTCAATCCGCATCCGACAATCGAAGAAGCGCGGCGGGCCATGTCCGGAAACCTGTGCCGGTGCGGTTCCTACAACCAGTACTTGGCCGGTGTGATGCGCGTGGCGAAGGGAGGCTGAAATGGCTGATTACAAGCTCGTCGGCAAAAACTTCACCCCGCCGGATATCATCGCCAAGGTGACCGGCACCGCCAAGTATTCGGAAGATTTCCAAGCCGAAGGCATGCTGCACGCCAAGATGGCGCTGTCGCCGATGCCGCATGCGCGGGTGCGCAATATCGACACCTCGGCGGCGCTGAAGATGAAGGGCGTCGTCGCCATCATCACGCCGGACGACGTGCCGCAATTTCCGCCGCCGGTCGATCCGATCCTCTATCGCGAGCCGGTCTATGCCGGCGCGCCGATCGTGGCGGTCGCCGCCGAATCGGAGGAAATCGCCGCGGCCGCGGTCGAGGCGATCAAGATCGACCTCGAGCAGCTCGACCACGTCGTCGATCCGCTCGATTCGCTTTATCCGGGCGGTCCCAACGCCTTCTCCGGCGGCAACGTCGCCAACATCAAACTGCCGCTGCAGACCGTGAAGTGGACGGCCCGGGACTTCGCCAGTTACGACGAGGGCAAGATGCCGTTGGGCAAACCGGCGGAGCAGTGGCACTACGGCGATCTCGATGCCGGCTTCGCCAAGGCCAAGGTCATCATCGAGCGCAGCTTCGAGACCGCGGGCACGTCGCACCACTCGATGGAGACCCGCTCCAATATGGCCTATTGGCAGAACGGCAAGTGCTACGTGCATGGGTCCACACAGAGTCAGTCCTTTGTGGTCCCGCAAATCGCGCGCATGCTCGGCATCAAGCCGGACGAGCTCGTCTACATCGCCGAGTATTGCGGTGGCGGCTTCGGCTCCAAGGGCAATGCCTATCCGCTGGTGGTGATCTCCGGCCATTTGTCGAAGAAGGCCAACGGCCGGCCGGTCATGCTTCGCGTCTCCCGCGAAGAAGAATACGCCAACGGCTCGGGCCGCGCCGGCTTCCAGGGCTGGGCCAAGATCGGCTTTGCCGAGAACGGCCGCATCACGGCGCTCGACGTCTTCGTGGTGCAGGACAACGGCCCGAACATCGGCTTCTGGGATTTCCGCAATGTCGGCGATGCGGCGCAGGTCGTCTATCAGCCGGAGGCGATGCGTTGGCGCGGCACCGCCGTGTTGACCAACACGCCGCCGCGCGGTCCGCAACGCGGCCCGGGCGAGAACCAGACGGCGATGACGTTCGAGCCGATGCTCGACGAGGCCGCGCGCCAGCTCGGCATCGATCGGCTGGAAATCCGCCGCATCAACGCGCCGGATAACGACGGCTTCCAAGGCGAAGACGCCAAAGGCCAGTTGACCAGCGCCTACTTGAAAGACGCCCTGGCCAAGGGCGGCGAGTTGTTCAATTGGGAGGAAAAGAAGAAGCTGTCGGGCCAGCGCAACGGCCACAAGGTCATCGGCGTCGGCATCGGCAGCGCGTTCCATGCCGGCGGCTCGAACGGCTTCGATGGTATCGTGCGCATCCTGCCCGACGGCAAGCTCTACGTTCATACCGGCGTCGGCAATCTCGGCACCTACTCGTATGCGTCGACGGCGCGCGTTCCGGCCGAGGTGCTCGGCTACAACTGGGACAACGTCGTCATCGTCCGCGGCCGGAGCGACAACCACTTGCCGTGGATGATCGGCCAGTTCGGCTCCAACACCACGTACACCGCGACGCGCGGCAACTACGTGGCGGCGGTCGATGCCAAGAACAAGCTTCTTCAACTCGCCGCCACTACGCTCGGCGGGACCGCCGACGACTACGAGCTGAAAAACGAAAAGGTGGTCCACAAGACGGACGCCTCGAAGTCGATCAGCTTCGCCGACGCCGCCAAGAAGGCGATCGAACTCGGCGGCAAATATTCCGGCAAGGAACTGCCGCCCGACATCAATCCGCTGACCAAGGCATCGGCGGTGGCGCTGGCCGGCTCCGGCCTGCTCGGCGTCGCCAAGGACAAGCTGCCCAAGCGCGGCTTGGTGCCGGCGCTGGTCGCCGGCTTCTGCATGATCGAGCTCGACCGCGAAACCGGTCAATTCGAGATCAAGGAATATCTCGGCGTGACCGATTGCGGCACCGTGGTGCATCCGGACGGCCTGCGGGCGCAAATATTCGGCGGCAGCATGATGGGCTTCGGTCTCGCCACCACCGAGCGCATCGTCTACGACCACCAGCTCGGACTGCCGGCCAATGTGCAGTTCGATCAGGCCAAGCCGCAGACCTATCTCGACATGCCGAAGGTGTTCAACTGGGCGGCCGTCGATCGGCCGGACCGCGACAACCCGGTCGGCGCCAAGGGCATCGGCGAGCCGATCATGGGCGCGGCCGCGGCGGCTTTGATCAACGCCATCGCGGACGCGCTCGGCGGCAAGTATTTCCACCGCACGCCGGTGGTCCGCGACATGATCGTCAACGCGCTTGCCGAGCGGCCGCAATCGTACAAGCCGCTGCAAGCCAACACGATGTAACGAGGGAGCCCTGCCATGATGATCAAGGATGTCATTCCGGGCTTCGAACTGTATCGGCCCGCCACCATTGCCGATGCGGTCGCCCTGCTCGACCAGCACAAGGCCGACGTCTGGAAGATGGCCGGCGGCAACGACTCGTTGTCCTGGTTCAAGGACCGCATCAAGCGGCCCAAAGTCGTGGTCGATCTGACCGGCATCGCCGCGATGCGCGGCGTCAAGGAGACCGCGGACGGGATCGAAATCGGCGCGCTGACCACCATCAGCGACGTCGAAAAGAACCCGATCATCAACAAAAACTACAAGCTGCTGGCCGAGGCGGCCGCCAAGGTCGCGAGCCCGCAGATCCGCAACACCGGCACCATCGGCGGCAACGTCTCACAGGACGCGCGCTGCTGGTATTACCGGTCCGGCCTGCCCTGCTACCGGGCCGGCGGCAACACCTGCTTCTCCGACACGCCGGAGGGCGAAAATCGCGAGCATGCGATCTTTGACGCCAATCGCTGCGTGGCGGTCACGCAGTCCGATATGGCGCCGACCATGATCGCGCTCGACGCCAAGATGGTGATCCACAACGCCAAGGGCGAACGCGTGGTCAACGCCGAGGATTTCTTCGTCGGTCCGAAGATCGACATAAGGCGGCTGACGCAGTTGCAGCCCGAGGACCTGCTCGTGGCGATCCGCATCCCGAAGGAATGGGCCGGCGCGCGGTTCTATTTCGAGAAGGTGACGGACCGCCTCACCTGGGACTTCGCGCTGGTCAACGTGGCGGCGGCGCTCAAGACCGACGCCAACGGCGCCGTGGCGAATTCGCGCATCGCGCTCGGCGGCGTGGCGGCAACGCCGCGGCGCTGCGGCGTGGCCGAGCAGACCATCAAGGGCCAAAAGGTCGACCAGAGTCTGGCCGAGCTTGCCGGCAAGTCGGAGACGCGCGGCGCCCATCCGCTCAACTACAACGCCTTCAAGGTCCCGCTGCTGGCGAGCCTCGTCATGCGCGCCGTGCGGGACGCGCAGGCTTAAACGCCCGCGCCATAAACACGCGTTCTCCGGCCCAGGCTTCGGTACGCCGAACGACGTTCGGTTGACCGAGGCCCGGGCCGGCGCTTTTTGGTGCTTGTTGAGCGCGCCGCCGTCACGCTCTGCCGCGCTGGCGCAGGCGACGCATCCGGAGCGATAGCGCATGGCGGACTTTTCGGTCGGCATTGTTGGGCTCGATGCGCTCGGCTCGGCGCTGATCCGCCGCCTCGACGAGCAGGGCATCGGCATTACCGCGACCGATCTCAATGGCCGGCTCCTTCAGGCGCATTTGGCCGGCGGCGGCAGCGCGCCGGCCGGTTCGCCCTACGACCTCGCCCAGGTCTGCGATCTCATCTTGCTCGCGGAAACCAGCGACCAGACCGCGCGCGAGTCGGTGCTCGGCTCGGTCGGCCTCGTCCATGCGCTGCGGCCGGGCACCATCATCATCGACATGAGCGACGCGGCGCCGCAGACCGGTCCGGCGCTCGCCCGCGCGCTGCAAGGCAAAGGCGCGATCTGGATCGAGGCAACGCCAATCGGTACGCCTGCGGACGCGCGCGCCGGCAAGCTCACGCTGCTTACTGCCGGCCCCGCCGATGCGCTCGAACGCGTCGCGCCCGTGCTGCGCGCGCTCGCCGCCAAACTGCTGCGGCTCGGCGAACTCGGCACCGGCCCGCTCGCCAAGGCGCTGGCCTCATGCTTTCGCGCCCTGTCGATCGCCGTCCACACCGAGATGCTGATCATCGCCAAACGGACCGGGCTCGATCCCGCCGGCATGCTCGATGCCCTGCCGCTCTTGGCACCGGGCATGGGAACGGCGCCGACGGCGCTCGCCGCACAGGTGCTCACCGGCCGCTATCAATCGGACATTTCCGGCAGGCGCCTGCAGGACGACTTGGCGCGGGTCGCGGACGCCGCCCGCGCCGCCGCAACGCCGACATTGTTCCTGCCGCTGCTGCAGGCTGCAGCGCTCGCCGCCAGCCATTCGCCGCAGACGACCGGCGATTCGTTGGATGTGGCGCGCTGGATGAGCGATAATGCCGGCGTCGCGTTTGGTGCCGATGGCGCGCCACCCACGGCCTGATTGCGGCGGCCCGCCAGCCGCGTTCGCGATGAAGCACGGCAAGAGCGAGAGTTGAGAGCGAGAGTAAAGTTAAGAGCGAGAGTAAGGCATGGAGCTGTTCCGTTATTCGCGATCCATCTATGGCGGCTCCGATCAGTTGATCGGCGCCTCGTGGGATTTGCTGCCGTGGTTTGTCGGGGCGGCGGTCCTGTTCATCGTCGTGCACGCGGTTCTCAGCGCGCTGGCGAAGCGGCGCGCCCGCCGCTCGGCCTAAAATCCCGGACGCCGTGTCATGGACCAGATCACGCCAAACCGATGGACTGCGCGGGCGCCCGGCTTCGACCGCGTGCGCCGCCATACCTTGCTCGACCGCGCCTATCATTGGCTGATGGCGCTCGCCGTCCTCGTGCTGATGGCGACCGCGTTTCTGCCGATCCTCGGCATCAAATTCGCGTGGCTCGATATTCACTGGATCACCGGCGTCGCATTGGCCGCCTTGGTGTTGATCCACATCGTGCGGGCGCTGTTCTTTCAAGACTGGCGCAACATGTGGATCGGATTGGCCGACCTGCGCGAACTGTGGCGCGACGCTGCCGGCCTGGTCGGCTCGCGCCAACGGCCGGCGCTGCCAGGCAAATACGATGCGGCGCAAAAACTCTACCATCTCGGCGTCGCCGTCGTGATTCTGGCCGTGGTCGGCAGCGGCCTGCTCATGCTGTTGAAGATCGATACGCCGTTCTGGCGGCGCAATCCGTACTGGTTTTCGGCGGACACCTGGGGCGTGATCTACGTGATCCACGGCTTCGCGGCGATGGCCATCGTGGCGATCGTCATCGTGCATCTGTATTTCGCGCTGATGCCGGACTCCTGGTATCTGTTGCGGGCGATGGTGCGCGGCTGGATCAGCGGCAAGGAATACGCGCAGCATCACGACCCGGCGCGCTGGAAGGCGTAAACCGCGGCGACCGGCGCCGGCAGCGGCCGCACCACAGGAAAAGCGAGATGGCATCGACCGAGCTTGACAAGCCGCAAACCGTCGTCGCGGCGATCGACACGATCGAGGCGACCTATGAATTGATGCTCGCCTACGCGGCGCAGGGCCGCAAGGCCGAAGCCGACGATCCGCTCGGCGTGCGCGATGCGCTGCGCCGCGCCGATGCCGCACTCGACGTGCTGGCGGCGGCAACGCCGCAGCAATTGGGCGCGCCCGGCGGCGCGGTGGCGGCGGCCACAGCCGACATGCTGGCCGTGCTCGCGCGCGACGTCGCCAATGCGCGCGCCGCCATCCGCTTCGTGCTGGCGCAGCGCACCATCGGCTCGCAGATCATCGACAATCTCAATGCCTCGATCCACATCCGCGCGCTGCTCACCGACATTTTTCTGCTCGACGAGGCGTTCGAGCAAACCGATCCGGCCTAATCTTGCTGCGTCAGAAAGCGCGGCGCGCGTTATAGCGCCCTCTCCCCTGGCGGGAGAGGGCGACGCAAGACGCGCAACAAACTCGGCTCGGTGAGGGGTTGCGGCCGAGGCCCCTCACCCACTTTTGTTGTTGAATCGCCGAATAGCCCTCTCCCGCGAGGGGGGAGGGCAAGTCCGTGAGCGCCGTGTTTCCGGCAGCATCTTGATGGGCAATCCGAACTTTTGACGCAGCAAGAGGCGATCGACATGCGAGCCATGCAATCGACAACACCGCGCTTCTGCGCTCACGCTGTCCTTCTGATCTTGTCGTCGCTTGCGCTTGCGGCGCCGGCCGACGGCGCGGGAACGGCCCGCAAAGGTCGAACCGGGCAAGCCGACCGGCATGTCGATGTGAAGCTTCGGCGATGACATCGCCGTTTGTTTGACGGCGCACCGCGCGGAAGGCACGGCTGTTATGCCTTCCCACCTTACCTCGAAAAATCTATCATCGCTGTGCTGCACAGCGACCATGCCGGGTCACGCCTGCGCCCACGCTGGTGCGCAACAGGACAAGTGACCGGCGCTCATCGGGAGGAATGCATGAAGAGCGTCTTGTTTGCCGCGCTTCTGGTTGCGGCCTGCCCCCTGACGGCTTTCGGACAGACCGCGAACGACTTGCTCAACGCCGAGCATACGCCGCAGAACGTGCTCACCTATGGGATGAGCTACAGCCAGCAGCGCTTCTCGCCGCTCACCCAGATCAACCGCCAGACGGTGAAGCGGCTGGTGCCCGCCTGGTCCTACAGCATGAACAACAATACCGGCGAGGAATCGCAGCCGCTCGTCTATAACGGCGTGGTCTACATCACCAGCCAGAACAAGACGGTGGCGGTCGATGCGCTGACCGGCAAGGAAATCTGGAACACGCCGATCGACTATCCGTCCGACACCACGCGCGTGGTCTGCTGCGGCATCGTCAATCGCGGCGCCGCGATCTACGACGGCAAGGTGTTCCGCACCACGCTCGATGCCCGCGTCATCGCGCTCGACATGAAGACCGGCAAGCAGATTTGGAGCGTCAAGTCGGGCGACGCCAAGGACGGCATCGCCATGACCGGCGCGCCGCTGATCGCCGACGGCGTGCTGCTTGTCGGCATGGCCGGCGCCGAGTACGGCAGCCGCGGCTACGTCGAGGCCTACGATCCGAACGACGGCAGGCGGCTGTGGCGGCACTACACCGTGCCGCGGCCCGGCGAGCCCGGCGCCGACACTTGGCCCGACCATGCCGCCAATGCCAGCGGCGGCAGCTCGTGGACCACCGGCGCGTTCGATCCCGAGCTCGATCTGGTGTACTGGGGCATCGGCAATCCGGCGCCGTGGAATGCGCTGCTGCGCCGCGGCGACGATCTCTACACCAATTCGATCCTGGCGCTGCGGCCGAAGACCGGCGAGGTGGTGTGGTATTTCCAGACGTCGCCGAACGATCCGTTCGATCACGACAACATCACCTCGATCATCCTCGCCGATCTCACCATCGATGGCAGGCCCGCCAAAGTGCTGCTGCAGGCCGGCCGCA
>JASHSE010000234.1 GCA_030036975.1 Xanthobacteraceae bacterium
GCTTGCGTTATCTGGAACACGGCGAATTCCGGCTGGTGCGCGCGGCGCTCGCCGAGCGCGAAATCCTGCTGCGCGCGGCGCCGCATCTGATCCGGCCGCTGCGCTTCGTGCTGCCGCTCGACCCGGCGCGCCGCTCACCCTTGCTGCTGCGGCTCGGCCTTATGCTCTACGATTGGATCGGCCGGCGGCGGATTCTGCCGCCAACGCGCGAACTCGATCTGGTGATCGATGCGGCCGGCCAGCCGCTGCGCAGCGCGTTCCAGCACGCTTTCGAATATTCCGACTGCTTCGCCGACGACGCGCGGCTCGTCGTGCTCAATGCGGTCGATGCCGCCGCGCGCGGCGGAGCGATCCGCACGCGCACGCGCCTCCAACGCGCCGAGCGCAGCGAGGTCTGGCGGCTCGTCGTCAACGCGCGCGGCCGCCGCGACGAGGTGACCGCGCGGGCCTTGGTCAGCGCCGCCGGCGCCTGGGTCGAAACCGTGGCGGAGACGGTGCTGCGGCAAGGTTCATCACGGCCGCGCGTGCGGCTCGACAAGGGCAGCCACATCGTGGTGCGGCGGCTCTATGAGCACGATCGCGCCTACATCCTGCAGGCGGCCGACCGTCGCGTCGTGTTCACCATTCCGTTCGATCGCGATTTCACCCTGATCGGCACCACCGACCGCAGCTTTTCCGGCGATCCGGCGACGGTCGCGCCCGCGGCCGAGGAGATCGATTATTTGTGCAGCGTGGTAAACGAGTATTTCCGCGCCTCGATCGCAGCGGCCGACGTGGTGTGGGCGTTCGCCGGCGTGCGTGCGCTTTACGATGACGGCGCGCGCAAGCCGCAGGACGTCGGCCGCGACTACGCCTTGATGCTCGACGAGCGCTTCGGCGTGGCGCCGCTCTTGACGGTTTATGGCGGCAAGATCACCACCTACCGGCGGCTGGCTGAAGACACGCTCGACCGGCTCGCGCATTTCTTTCCCCGCTCGCGGCCCTGGACCGCACAGAGTCCGCTGCCGGGCGGCGATTTTCCCTATGACGGTATCGACGCGTTGGCCGGGCGCACGCTGCAACAATGGCCGTTCCTGGCCGACGACCACGCCAGGCGTTTGACCCATGCCTACGGCACGCGCGTCAAGGACGTGCTTGGCGGCGCTAGGCGGCTCGACGATCTCGGCCAACGCTTCGGCGCCGACCTCACCGCCGCCGAGGTGCACTATCTGATGCGCAACGAATGGGCGCAAAGCGTCGACGATGTGCTGTGGCGCCGTTCCAAACTGGGCCTGCGCTTGAGCGCGGCGCAGGCGGCCGTGGTGGCCGGCTTCATGGCCGGGGAAATTGCAGCCAAGGCGAGCGACTAGCGGCGATCGTTCAAATTTTATCGATCTGTTTCATTAGAATTTTATGCGTAAGCGAGCAGAATAATGCCGAAAGTTGCATTGCAACGGCAACCAGGTCCGCCATGACGTCGCTCGCCGCCGGAATGTCTCAACGGCTTGCCGCCCTCAAAGTCCTGATCGTTGATGACGAACTCACCATGCGCAAGGTCACGCGCTCGCTGCTGCAGTCGATCGGCGTCAGCACGATCCTCGAAGCCCATGACGGCCGTGCCGGACTTGAAGCGGTCTGCACGCATACGCCCGATGTCGTCATCCTCGATTGGGAAATGCCGAGCCCGAATGGGCCGGAATTCATGCACAAGGTGCGTTCGCCCGGCAGCTTTCCGTTCCCCGACGTGCCGATCATCATGCTGACCGCTTACGGCGAGCGCTCGCGCGTGATCGAGGCGGTACGACTTGGCGTCAATGAATATCTGCTCAAGCCGGTGTCCTCGTCGGCGCTGCTCGCCCGACTGGTCGCCGTTCTCGCAAAGCCGCGCCGGATGGTTAAGAAGGGCGATTATTACGGCCCCGAGCCGCGCGTCTTATCGAGCTACAAACCCGATCCCGACGCCGGTCTCGGCAGCCAGATCGTGCTTATCAATTAAGCTTCCCGCCTTGCCCCGCGCGGATCGCACAGAAAAACATTAGCCGACGTCGCACTGTTGTGTTCTTGCGCGTTCTAAAACGCAATCCGGCAGGTTTGATCGATGCATTTTACCAAGCCGCAACAGGGTTGTGGTTTGATGGTTCCCCGCAGGCTTCTGCCGCTTCTTAGATCAAGCCCCGGCCGCACCGCTCCGTCATGGCACCGATACAGACCAAGAAGGAAGTTGCCGACCTCATCCAATCGCTGTCGGTCCTAGTAGTCGACGATAATCAGTACATGCGCAAGATGGTCCGCAATCTTCTGGTCAATTGCGGCATCAAGGACATCTACGAGGCGGCCGACGGCATCGCGGCGCTTGATATCATCCGCACCGTCGTGCCGGACGTTGTGATTCTCGATTGGGAAATGCCGCTGTTGAGCGGCGCCGAACTGGTGCGTATCGTACGCTCGCCGGGCGTGTTCCCGATGCCGGACATTCCAATCATCATGCTGACCGGACACTGCGAGCGCTGGCGCGTGGTCGAGGCGGTGCGGCTTGGCGTCAACGAATACCTGACGAAGCCGGTTTCGGCGAAAGCGATTTACGACCGCTTGGTCTCGATCATGGCGCAGCCGCGGCCGATCGTGCAGCTTGGCGATTATTACGGACCGGAGCCGCGCAAGCTGTTGTCCGCGGCAATCGAGGACGACGCTCCGGCCGAACCGGCGAGCGCTGCCGTCGATTGAGGCTCGCGGCAGAGCCCGCCGCGCATTGCCGCAGCATCGCTATTCGGATTCCCGCCTGCTGGCCAGATGCGCTAGGTATCGTGGACGCGCCGCGCGGTTGTCCGCGTTGGGGAGTAAGTATCCCCCGGCAGAGCCGGGGGCTTTAGGATTGGGGCCGCTCAAAGCGGCCGTCAGGGTCGCTAACGCGACCCCGCAGGATAGGAGCCGCCTAAAGGCGGCTGGTCAACGCCACAAGTTCATTTGATCGAGCCGCATATCCTCTTGCTCTTGTTTGCGGATGGAGTCCCTGATCACCGCTTCGTCTCGGCCTACGGTCGAGACGAAGTACCCTCTGGCCCAGAAGTGTTGTCCGGTGTACGGCAACGGCTGTGCCACAGTGACCCAGCATTCCGCCGTAGGTGGCTGCAGCTGTTCGTGGATAGGGTAGTGATAGGTCCTCAGGAAATCCGCATCAGCGGCCCGCAAGAGCCAATTTGGTCAATGAGCAGCCGGGCAAACCCTTTCACGGGACCAAAGGTGCCCACTTATGCCCGTGAATGGCGCGCCCGAAGAGATTCGAACTCCTGACCCCCAGATTCGTAGTCTGGTGCTCTATCCAGCTGAGCTACGGGCGCTTGGCGCCGCGGCTAAATCGGCCGCCAAAGGCGGCCTGCGACGCGCGCCATAGCTATAGGCTGCGGCGTTTCTTGGCAAGGCGAGCGGATCGGCAGTGCGGCGGTTTGCGGCCTAGCCGTGTGCCCGGGCGCCGCGGTGCGCCGAAAGCTCGACGGCGCGGTCCGGGATGGCGAGCCGCAGCGTCGCGCCGATGGTGCCCTCGACCAGGCGGATGTCGCCACCGTGGGCGCGCACGAGCTCAGCCGCGATGGCGAGGCCGAGTCCAGTGCCGCCGGCGCGGGTCGAGCCCTGGAACGCCTCGAACAGATGAGCCTGCGCCTTTTCGGAGAAACCGGGGCCGGTGTCCGACACCTCGATCACCACGACGGCGCCCTCGCGCCGGCCGGTAATGCGGATCTGGTCGCGGCCAGGATCGCGCGAGGCGCGGCTTTCCATGGCCTGCACCGCATTGCGGGCGAGATTGAGCAGGATGCGGAACAGCTGGTCGTAATCGGCTTCGACCGTCAAACCGCGCTCCACCGCGCTGATCCAGCGGATCGGCGCGTCGGGGCCGAGATTGAGGGTCTCGTGCACCTCCTCGACCAGCGGCTCGAGCAGGATCGGCCGGCGCTCCGGCGGCGGCTCCTGCAGCCGGCCGTAGGACAGCGTCGACTGGCAAAACGCGATGGCGCGTTCGAGCGCCTGCATCAGTTTGGGGGCGAAACGCTGCACCGTCGGATCGGGCAGCTTCGCCAGGCGGTCGGAGAACAATTGCGCCGAGGCGAGCAAGTTGCGCAAATCGTGGTTGATCTTGGAGACCGCAAGCCCGAGCGCGGCCAGCCGGTTCTTCTGATGCAGCATCGAGGCAAGTTCGGTCTGCATCGCCGCCAATTCGCCCTCCGCGACGCCGATCTCGTCCAGGCGCGTCGACGGCACGATGATGCGGTCGGCATTCTCCGGGTCGTCG